>CAYVST010000202.1:0-2535 GCA_964454185.1 uncultured Alteromonas sp. | reverse complement strand
ATTGTGGGCGCATTACTTGGCTGTAACCAAGTGGTCGTAACGCCAAAAGGTCACGAAGCTGATGCTGACATTGTGGCGCAAGCGCAAGCTATTGCCGATAAAACCGGTGTATCTATTGTGCAAAGCCATGACTTAAGTGCAGCCAACGGTGCAGATGTTATTTATACCGATACGTGGCTATCTATGGGTGATGACACACCACTTGCAGCAATAAAAGAGAAATTTGCACCGTATCAGGTGAATGAAGCGCTGATGGAGGCGACGGGCGCAAGCTACGTAATGCATTGCCAACCCGCCCATCGCGATTTAGAAATTACAGGCTCATTGATTGATAGCGATAAGTCGCTGTTAATGCAGCAAGCCGAAAATAGAATGCATGGCCAGAACGCCATCCTTACTCAATTACTTAGCGCCTAGCAAGACGCATAAAAAGACGCTTAAGAGGATTACTTAGATGCAAAACGTTAAAAAAATTGTGCTGGCCTACTCTGGCGGGCTTGATACTTCAGCCATCATTCCATGGCTAAAAGAAAACTATGGCTGTGAAGTTGTCGCGTTTGCGGCAGATGTTGGTCAAGGCGATGAAGAGCTTGAGGGCCTTCATGAAAAAGCCATCGCTTCTGGCGCTAGCGAGTGCCACATTGTTGACTTGAAAGAAGAATTTGTTAGCGAGTATATCTTCCCGACCATTACAACTGGCGCGGTATACGAAGGTGAATATTTGCTTGGTACATCAATGGCACGCCCTGTTATAGCCAAAGCGCAGGTAGAAGTGGCGCGCAAGGTAGGCGCAGATGCATTGTGCCATGGTTGTACAGGTAAAGGTAACGACCAAGTGCGTTTTGAAAGCACCTTTGCAGCGCTTGCACCAGACCTAACCGTTATTGCGCCGTGGCGTGAATGGGATATGGTAAGCCGAGAAGACCTGCTTGCTTACCTTGCCGAGCGCAATATTCCAACTACGGCGTCAGCCACAAAGATTTACAGCCGCGATGCAAACGCATGGCACATCTCACATGAAGGTGGCGAGCTTGAAGATCCATGGCAAGAGCCTACCAAACAAGTTTGGACCATGACAGTTGACCCAGAAGATGCGCCGGATACCCCAGAGCGTGTAACTTTGACTTTCGACGAAGGAAAACTCACCCATGTCGATGGTGAAGCGCTATCACCATATCAAGCGCTTGTTAAGCTCAACACGGTAGCCGCAGCGCACGGCGTTGGGCGTATCGATATCGTTGAGAACCGTCTTGTAGGCATGAAATCTCGCGGTTGTTATGAAACACCCGGGGGCACAGTGTTGCTCAAAGCCTATAAAGCACTTGAAACCATGGTGCTAGATAAAGCTGCCCTTAAGTACCGTGAACAAATTGGTCTTGAGTTTTCACACGTCATGTATGACGGCCGTTGGTTTACTGCACTTAACGATGCACTGTTAGCAGGTGCTGCATCATTCGCTCAAAAAGTAACGGGCGATATTGTGGTTAAGTTGTACAAAGGCCAAGCAACCGTTACACAGCGCCGCTCGCCTAACAGCCTGTATTCTGAAGACTTTGCCACCTTTGGTGCCGACGATGTTTATGACCAAAAACATGCTGAAGGCTTTATTCGTCTGTTCAGCCTTTCCAGTCGTATTGCAGCACTGAAAAATCAAAATTAACAGCAATAAATAGTTTTTAAGGAGTATCGCATGGCGCTGTGGGGTGGCCGGTTTGAATCCGGTGCAAGTAGTATGTTTAAACAGGTTAACGACTCACTGCCGTTTGACCAAGTTATGGCAAGCCAAGACATCCAAGGCTCTATTAGCTGGTCACGCGCTCTGCAAAAAGCTGGCGTGCTAACGGCTGATGAGCAAGCTCAGCTTGAATCGGCCCTTAGTGAGTTAAAAGCACAAGCAGAGGCGGGAGCGCTGGACTTCAACGCATCAAGTGAAGAAGACATTCACAGTTTTGTGGAGGCTGCCCTGATTGAGAAGCTTGGCGACATTGGCCGCAAACTTCACACTGGGCGCAGCCGAAACGATCAGGTTGCCACCGACTTTCGTTTGTGGGTGCGCGAGCATATCGCTTCATTGCGCAACGATGTACTGGGAGTCATTAAATCGCTACTAAATGCTGCATCTCGCCACCAAGAAGCGATTATCCCAGGTTACACCCACTTACAGCGGGCGCAGCCTATTCACTTTGCCCATTGGTGTCTAGCCTACGTGGAAATGTTAAAACGTGACTTAAGCCGCTTAGACGATTTGAGAGCACGAATGAACCAGTGTCCTCTTGGCTCAGGCGCCTTGGCAGGTACGACGTTCCCTGTTGACCGCCACGCTATTGCTGACGAACTTGGTTTCGACTCTCCTTGCCTTAACAGCTTAGATGCTGTGTCTGACAGAGACTTTGTGCTGGAACTTTTGTTTGTAGCAAGCACCAGCATGATGCACTTGTCACGCCTTGCCGAAGATATGATTTTTTATAACTCTGGTGAAGCTGGCTTTCTGCAATTGGGCGATAGTGTTACGTCAGGTTCATCGCTGATGCCACA
>CAYVST010000201.1:0-2795 GCA_964454185.1 uncultured Alteromonas sp. | reverse complement strand
CGAGTGTCGGCCCAGTCAAAGCCCGGCCTCTGGTACCATCTACTTTTTTACCAATTGAAGTAGATACACAAACCGACGAAAGTCGGTTTTTTTGTGCCTGAAGAAAAGTCAATCGGCACACCCGAGGTGCACCGTCCGAGCGTCGGCCCAGTCAAAGTCCGGCCTCTGGTACCATCTACTTTTTTAGCAATTGAAGTAGATACAAAAACCGACGAAAGTCGGTTTTTTTGTGCCTGAAGAAAAGTCAATCGGCACACCCAAAGTGCGCAATGAGTCGTCACGATTATTCGATATTGTTAAGAGTTTCTAAGACTTCAATGTGCATATTGCTGCTTTTCCAGCTCCTGAATTATCTGTGTATTTATCCAAAAAATCCCTCCATGCCCTGGCACCCTACTGCTATGAAAGAATAAGTATTTACCATCAGGTGAAACGGTAGCACCGGTTTCGTTTGAACTGGAATTAACTTTCTCTCCCATGTTCATTGCTTCTCCCCATGAACCGTCTGCCTGCCGGAAGCTAATATAGAGGTCTGATTCACCAAAGCCATTTTCCCTAACACCGTCGAATATAAAGAAAGAACCGTCAGGCGCAACAAATGGATGTGCATTAAATTTACCATTATTGACTTGCTTACCGAAAACCTTTGGTTCTTCTCGAACACCATTGACTAAGCGAGAATAGCGCAACACTCCATCACCAGATTTCGGACCGACTTCGTCAAAAATATAAGTGCCGTCATCTGTGGCAGTCAATCGCATAATTCGGAATTGTTCGAACGCAGGCCCCAAACTTTTAACGTCTGACCAACCTGTATCAGAGCGCATCATATATTTTCGTCCCATATGCATCACACTGCCGTTAGGCGACAATGTAGGGCGCCCTATTCTGGGCATAATGACAGATTCATACCATTTATCTTGTGTAGACTTTAACTGGACCAGCACCCATTTACGGTCAGTGTGTTTTCTGAAGAAATAGATTTCTTTAAGGTCTGGCGTAAATGAGATGCCACGGTCCCGGAATTCATTCGATATCAATTGCGGTGCAAACTGCACGGCGGTATCCCCTGGGGGTTCAAGTCCCAAATAATCACCTTGATACTCCAATTGCACTGGGCTGCCATAAGCGTTATCGCTCATCAACATCACAAATATTGCTGTCACAACAAATAAATAAACATGTTTCATGAAATCTCACTTTATTAATGTTATGAAATCCATATTTATGTCATAGCATTGCTGAAGTGTATTAAGAGTCCGTGAACCAACCAAAAAAACAGATAGAAATAACCCAACGTCGAATTTAATTGCATTGCCAGAATTTAAAAATGCTCAAGGGTTAGTGAATCAAATCCCACCGAATATTACGGCCTCATCTTCAGTTTTTGGAGAAATGAACACACCAACTCGTGTTTGAATGTGAACGTTTAAACAGATAAGAACACGTCAATTATGGTTGCTTTACTATGTATGGGCGAGCGCGGAAATGTTATCTCGGATGTTTATGCCTAAAGGAAAGCCAATCGACACACCTAACTTATTTAAATGCGCTTGCTCACTGAGTGCGATCCTGTGTGATAGCCCTTTTGTTTAATTTGCTCAAAGGCCTCTTTCAAACGCGCATTTTCCTGCATGATATCTATTTGATTGCGCATCATTTTATTACTTTCAATTATTTTGCTATGGGTGCGAACTCTCGCTTGAACAAGAGGAGGGTCAATGGGTTTGGTAATGTAGTCAACAGCCCCAAGTTCTAGACCTTGAACAATGTTTTTAGTCTGGTCGAGCGCTGACAAAAATATAACCGCGATATGCTGGGTTTTGGGATTCGCTTTTAATCTGCGACAAACTTCCATGCCATCCATAACGGGCATCATAATATCTAGCAGAACCAAATCCGGCTGTGGATCCTTTTCACAAATTTGCAGGGCTTTTTCACCTGAAGTTGCTGCTTTGACCTTGTACTCTTTGCGCAACACTTCACGAAGTATTTGAATATTGTCTGCAATATCATCAACAACCAAAATTTGTAGAGGTTGCTGACTATCCTTACTCGACGTTTGCTCTATATTCTTCTCAGCCACTGTTGCTAACTTGTTCATAGAGCTATTGTTTTTTGCAAACATTGCTTTGCGTAAATGTTCGACAAGTTGAGTCTCGGAAAATGGCTTTATAACGTATTCGTCTACACCGAATTGTATGGATTCCAGTACCTGAGTCTGATTCAAGGTTTCGGCAATCATTACAACAGGTATTTTCTTCAGCTTCGGGTTGGTTTTAACAAACTTAAGTAGCTGTAGACTGGCAGAAAATGGAAGCTGAGGAGCAGTAACAACAACATCTATTTTCTTTTGAAACAGTAAGTTGGAAGCATGAACGCCGTTATTGGAAACAACAATCTCGCTAAACCCAGCATTTTTAAAAAAATGCACTAGCGCACTTTGATTGTCGTCTATGTTGTCTACCAACAACACATTTAGCCCTGAAAATGGGCCAGATGAATCGCTGTTGGGCTGTTTAACTACCATGTCTGCTCACTGTTGCACTTAAGGGTTTGTTGAGTTTTTTTACTTTCGCTGCAATTATATTACGACAGTTATCATTCGTAACATAAACAGCATTTGCGACCAAGGATTGTAACTGAGTTATTTATGCTATGCATTGACTTAATACTGCAAAATTTGTGGCGTTTAAGTCTATAAATCGCCGAAAGGAGTCTTCAATGACTAAAGTTGTTTTCGTGGTTGATGATGAACCAGCCAATATAGACTTAATGAAAAGTCTGATGCCCGA
>CAYVST010000200.1:0-2847 GCA_964454185.1 uncultured Alteromonas sp. | reverse complement strand
CGATTCAACGCGCCTGCAGAAGTATCTTCACAAGTTTGGTTTGAGTTGGTCGCAGTTGGTTTAGTCTTGAATATTATTTTCTAGAACGAGGGAAAAGCGATACGCCATGGTTATTTTTTAATCATAATGCTAGTATGAAAAAGTCGGAGGATTCAAAGGCTCTGTAATGGATGACAATCTAGTAGGACTTATTTATGACGCAGCCCTTGAGCCAACGAAGTGGCCGGAACTGTTGTCCAGTTTAGTTAATGAGCTTGGCGATGTTGAAAAGTCAGTTCTGCACTCTTTTTCGAGAGTGAATCAAAGCGGCTCCGTAACTCAGCTTAAGTCTTTTGACGAAAACGACAAAAATTCACTTTTCTCTATTCTTTCTCACCTAGACAGAGCTATTCAAATTGCCGATAGCGTAGATGCGACTGCTCAGCAAAAAATGACGCACCAAGCCCTGCTTGAGCGCTTTTTTGTTCCTACACTTATTGTTGATGTAAACTTAAGGCTTGTAGACAGCAATACCTCGGGAGCATCTCTTTTACTAAAGAGTTCACATCTCTATTGCGCTGCAGACGAACTACGTTTGAAAAGCTTTAAAGCGCAGAGAGAGTTACAAAACGCTATTAGCGACATGAGCAGTGGCCAGACGCGCTGTTCGGCCATGAGTATTCGAATAGCAGACGATCATGGTGCATCTTCAATGTCTGTATTGCTTAGTCGAGAGCATGAAGCGTCAAACCGATTTCTACTGATGGTGGCTTGTGCAGATACGCTTCCAAAAGTAGACGCGGAGAATATGCGGGCAATATTTGGCTTAACATCTGCAGAAGTGAAGCTTGTAAATGAGATAGTATCCGGTGATTCTCTTGGAGATATTTCTAAGACTAGACATGTAAGTCTTAATACTCTGCGTACCCAATTGAAATCTATTTTTTCAAAGACAGCGACAAGCAGGCAAGCAGATTTAGTCAGACTAGTGCTTACCAGTCCACTCATGTTGGAGACTCCGAAACAGGCTAGCGGCAGCGCAGCAGGTACTTTAGATGAATATAAGCGAAGCGAATTGCATCAGCGCTTGGTGCTTTCTGATGGGCGTCAGCTTGGATATGCCGAGTTTGGAGACTTAAAAGGCGTCCCTGTATTTGTGTTTCATCCTTTCACTGGGTCGCGTTTGCAAAGCCACCCTAACAACAGCATCGCTAAAGACTTGGGTGTAAGGGTAATAGTGGCCGATAGGCCAGGCTTTGGTTTATCTGATCCGCTTCCTGCTCGTAAAATTTTGGATTGGCCAGCTGACGTCAAACAGTTAGCTGATCATTTGAGTTTAGACATGTTTTCTGTCATCGGCTTTTGTGGTGGTGGCCCCTATGCGCTGGCGTGCGCACACGAGCTGTCTGAAAAATTATCGGCGGTAACGTGTGTGAGCGGTGTGACGCCATTTGACAATATTAACTTAATGTATGGTGTATCACCTGCTAACAAGTTATTTGTGAAACTAGCAACTCAGCTACCCAGCGCCGTCTTTAAACTCACTACTTTGATGGCCAAGGGGTTAGTGAAAAAGCCTGAGCAATATTTAGATCATATTCACGCAAAATTATGTAAAACCGATCAGCAAGCACTTTGCGAACCTGAATTACTTGATAACTTTCAATTGGCCTTATCTCAGGCCTTTAAGCAGGGCCCAAAGGCATTTACTGAAGAACAATTACTGTTTTCTGAATCGTGGCATTTTTCGGTTAGTAATATATCTATGCCCGTTACCTTGTGGCACGGCGAAGAAGATTGTCATGTAAACATTGAGCTTGCAAAAAAACTCGCCGCCACACTGCCCAATGGAAAATTAGAAGCGATGAAGGACTATGGTCATTTTCTTATTTACCATCGATGGAGAGATATTTTATCTCACCACTTAAATAGCATGAAAAAGTAACAGTGGTTTTCAATTTCACCTATTTGGGTGATGCCTAGGGTATAGGTTGTTTTTTACACTACTTGGTGACAATTTGTGTAAAGGACTAAAACAATGAAAATCAGAAAACTACTCGGTGCCTCTTTACTGTGCGTGGGGTTCGCTCAATTTGCTTCCGCTGGGCTACTTACCTTTGAAGATAATAGTATTGCGGGAAGTTACATTGGGAACGGCTCGTCAGTTAGCAGTTCTTTTGATTTAACGTCATTGCTTGATAGTTCGCTGTTTAATTCACCGTTTGAAATCAATAGCGCTTTCATTCAATTCGAGTTTTCTGATGACAGCAATGACGCTGGGTTTCAGCAAGACAGCTTTGTTGAGAATCGCACAGGTTGGGGCAGCTGGTACTGGGTGGACCCTTTCTTCGGTTCTGATTATGTAAGGCGAACATTCAATAACTATTCAATCACTGAGCGAAGCTCTGAAAAAGAACGATTCACTGCCACAGCAACCACAGACAATGCCAGCCAGACTACAACAGGCGATGCGTCAGGTTCTATTTATAGTACTAGTTACTCGCGGGATGATAGAAACTATGAAAAAGTGGGTGGTCCAGGGACATACACCGCTCTTACTCGCAACAATAACCCCTTTTTTGGTGGAACCTACACCACAAGGACAAGATACAGCTCGGATGGCGCATACGAACTAGTCAATTCATTTGAAAAAATAGAAGATAGAGACTGGAGCAGAGATACCTCTGCCTATTTGTTTCTTAATAACCTTCTGGGTGATATGAGTGCTAATGGTACGCTGAACTACTCTATGAGTGCACTTGAAGGCGACTTTCTTCTGAGCAAAGCAACATTGCATCTCAATATTGACGAGAACCCAACTCAACAAAATATTGGTACTGTTCCAGAGCCATCTGCATTAGCTACGTT
>CAYVST010000199.1:0-2870 GCA_964454185.1 uncultured Alteromonas sp. | reverse complement strand
TTGTATAAAAAACGAGCGGCCTTTCTCCGGTGTCTTGAAAACTTTCAGAAATTTGGTCAAGAACTCTGTGTGCTTGTTCCTCAGTTTCAACAAACGGAATGGTATTGTGATTGAACGAAACGGGGAATAACGAAAGCAGGGCGTGGCCAAAGACCTCTGCAGTTATGGCGGTACCATCTGAAATATAAAAAGCTGTACGCACAACATATCCTTAACATTGTTGTAATTTAATTACAAAAGTAATAAACAGTTTACTTTCTGAATTTCCCCATTCTAAGATGATTTTGTCGAAAAGCTACATGGTTCTTGTGATTGACAGTATTTAGCTATACTTATCTGTCAAACGTAATGGACAATTCGAACGTGGTCATTACCACTTGTCGACAAAAATTTTGATGTGTTTCGCGCTAAAAAAGACAAAACGCGAGATATACCTCATACCCTACACATAAAAAAAGCTGGAGGCTTGGGCTGTGCAAGAATACGTACTTTGGTATCAAGAACTGGGCATGCATGATGTGGGTCGCGTTGGCGGCAAAAATGCATCATTAGGCGAGATGATTTCAAACCTGGCTAACGCCGGTGTGCAGGTGCCAGGTGGCTTTGCAACCACCGCCGAAGCATTTAACGAGTTTCTAGAACAAAGCGGCCTAGAAGCCAAAATTCACGATGTATTAGACGCACTTGATGTAGACGACATCAATGCGTTATCTGAAGCGGGAAAAAACATCCGCCAGTGGATTATCGACACACCATTTCAACCACAACTAGAAGATGCCATCAAAGCAGCCTTTGTTACCTTGCAGGGCGATGCGGGAGATGAAGCGTCTTTTGCCGTTCGCTCATCTGCGACGGCTGAAGATATGCCTGACGCATCATTTGCCGGGCAACAAGAAACGTTTCTTAACGTTAAAGGCTATGACGCCGTATTAGTGGCGATTAAGCACGTTTTTGCATCGTTGTTTAATGACCGCGCGATTTCATACCGTGTTCACCAGGGCTATGACCATAAAGGTGTGGCGTTGTCGGCGGGTATACAACGTATGGTGCGCAGCGATATTGCGTCATCTGGCGTTATGTTTACCATTGATACTGAATCGGGTTTTGAGGATGTGGTGTTTATTACCAGCTCTTACGGATTAGGAGAGATGGTAGTACAAGGTGCGGTGAATCCAGACGAATTTTACGTGCACAAACCAACGCTAGACAAGGGACTACCGGCAATTGTTCGCAGAAACCTAGGTAGTAAGTTGACTAAAATGGTGTACTCAGACGACGAGTCTCATGGCAAACAAGTGTCTATTATCGATATCGATGCGGCAGAAGGTAAAGCCTTCTCGCTTACCGACGAAGAAGTAATGGAGCTTGCAAAACAAGCGCAAATTATAGAAAGCCATTACAAGCGCCCTATGGACATCGAATGGGCAAAAGACGGTGTGGACGGCAAGCTTTACATCGTTCAAGCACGCCCAGAAACGGTGCGTAGCCGCGAAGACTCACAAAGCATCGAGCGTTTCCAGTTGAAGGGTCAAAGCAATGTCGTCGTCGAAGGCCGCGCGATTGGCCATAAGATTGGTGCAGGTGTAGCGAAAGTACTCGAGTCCATTGAAGAGATGGATAAAATTCAAGTTGGGGACGTGCTGGTAACAGATATGACTGATCCTGATTGGGAGCCAATCATGAAAAAAGCATCAGCCATTGTTACCAACCGAGGCGGTCGTACATGTCATGCGGCAATCATCGCCCGTGAACTAGGTATTCCCGCAGTAGTAGGTTGTGGTAATGCCACTGATAGCATTGCTACGGGTGATAAAATTACTGTGTCGTGCGCCGAAGGTGATACGGGGTACATCTATGGCGATGAGCTTGAGTTTGACGTGGTTACATCACGCATCGACTCGATGCCTGATTTGCCGTTAAAAGTTATGATGAATGTTGGTAACCCAGACCGCGCCTTCGACTTTGCAAGGTTGCCGAATGCTGGTGTGGGCCTAGCGCGTTTAGAGTTCATTATTAACCGTATGATTGGCGTGCATCCAAAAGCACTGCTTAATTTCGACAGCCAACCTGAAGAGCTGAAAGAAGAAATTAACGATCTGATCGCTGGCTACGCGTCGCCTACAGAGTTTTACATCGAAAAGTTGGTTGAGGGCATTTCAACTATCGGCGCCGCGTTCTCTCCTGAGAAGGTCATTGTGCGGATGTCTGACTTTAAATCAAACGAATACTTCAACTTGGTAGGCGGCTACCAATACGAGCCAGACGAGGAAAACCCAATGTTGGGCTTCCGTGGCGCAAGCCGTTACATTTCAGAAGACTTCCGCGATTGTTTCGCACTTGAATGTGAAGCGATTAAACGCGTTCGAAATAAAATGGGCTTAACTAACGTTGAGATTATGATCCCATTTGTACGTACGCTTGAAGAAGGGCGCAAAGTCATTGAATTGTTAGAAGAGCAGGGTCTTAAGAAGGGAGAAAACGGTCTACGTATCATTATGATGTGTGAGCTGCCTTCAAATGCATTGCTTGCCGACCAATTCCTCGATATTTTCGATGGTTTCTCGATTGGTTCAAACGACCTTACCCAACTTACGCTAGGTCTAGATCGAGACAGCGGATTAATTGCGCACTTGTTCGACGAACGTGACGAAGCCGTAAAAGCGTTGCTGTCAATGGCAATCCAAGCTGCTAAGAAGCGCGGAAAATATGTGGGCATATGCGGCCAGGGGCCTTCAGATCACGAAGACTTTGCAGCATGGTTGGTTGCTGAGGGTATCGACTCTGTGTCTTTAAACCCTGACACCGTCGTGGAAACATGGCTATATCTTGCTGAAAAACACGGATAATACCAACGTTATCTAGATAGTTTT
>CAYVST010000198.1:0-2893 GCA_964454185.1 uncultured Alteromonas sp. | reverse complement strand
TCTCTATGGAAGATGTAGAACTAGAATTCCGTGACGATGCACTTAACGCAATTGCCAAAAAGGCAATGGAGCGTAAAACAGGTGCACGTGGACTTCGTTCAATTGTAGAAGCTGTTCTGTTAGATACTATGTACGACCTTCCTTCAATGGAGGATGTCAGCAAAGTCGTCATCGATGAAACTGTGATTCGCGGAGAATCGAAGCCTATTTTGATTTACGACAGTAACGAAAAGAAAGCAGCCTCTGAGTAATTGTTAGGTTGTAAAAAAGGCCCTTCGGGGCCTTTTTTGTTTTTAAACCGCTACTGCGCTGGTTTATACTGCGTTGGTAAATTTTGTGAAATCCTCATTTACCTTAAGTAAACTCCGGTTCCCCAAAATTTCCCGCCTTGTCTAACCCATGCTCGCTGACGCGGCCTAAAAACGACGAGTGTTGTTTCTGCCTTACTTCAATATTTAATATTAGGCTATGCAGTTTTTCGTCAACATCCGCCTTGCACCCACTTCGCTCACGACGCTGAACAAAAACACTGCATGATGTTTTCGGAGTACTTTTTTTGTGTTTAACTAAGACGTAGTTGATTGTTTAGATGCTAAGGACAGTATAAGTGAAAAAGCAATGCTTATTGATAGCGCTCTGCTTCCCACTATGGAGTGTTGCACAGCAGGTTGTCGATGCTGATTTTACTCCCAAAGACTTTGTTTGTTATTTCTGTCAGTCTTCTTCAGCGCCAGTTGTTGCAATAGACAGCGCACATCATAATTTTCATACGCTCGATGGCCGTTATAAGCCTTTTGCTGACGTCCTTGCTGCTGATGGACTAAAACTCATCGATAATTCAAAGCCGTTTTCCGACGTCTCACTTGCCGGTTATGATGTGTTAGTTATTGCTAATGCGGTTAATGAGAAAAACAAAGAAAACTGGAGTTTACCTAATTACCCCGCGTTTACTCGAAAAGAGGTTGAAGCGGTATATCATTGGGTAAATAGTGGTGGCGCGCTTTTTCTCATTGCAGATCATATGCCCTGGCCTGCTGCAATGGCTAACCTTGCTGAAATATTTGGTGTTGGATTTATCAATGGCTATCTGGAAGTGACAGGTCAACAAGAACAGTTTTTTGAACGTCAATCAGCAAGTATTTTAACTTCAGCAGTTACCCCAGCGCAGGGGGATAGCGCAATAAATGTGATTCAAGGTTTTCTAGGGCAGGGCTTCACTATTCCTGCTCATGCACAGCCTGTACTTCAGTTTACGCAACCATCAATTATGTGGATGCCGTCTACGTCATGGTCATTTGATGATGATACTCCATCACTCAATGCAACCGGACTGTACCAGGGCGCATTAATAAATGTCGGTAAAGGGAAAGTGGCTGTTTTTGGTGAAGCCGGAATGTTCACGGCGCAAATGACAAAAAGTGAAACGGATTCCTGGAAAATGGGGATGAACGTGCCATCGGCACAAGATAATCAGCAACTGCTTTTAAACATTGTTCGGTGGCTCGCGACTGAGTAGTGACGCCGCGTGCAGTGTGGTGTGTATTAATTCACGTCCATGGTGCTTGAAATTTATCCTTTCGTTGGGGATTTCCTATTCTTTCTATTAGATTTTTGACTTAATTGTTGCCTTACAACGTAAAATCGATGATGGTTATAGGTAGAGCAGGGAAGGTAAGGTTAAGGAATTAACGCACTTTAATAAGTTTCGATTGAACTTTGCTCTTGCATCCCCATATAAAAATGACATTTCAAACTAATTGAGAACAAGTATGACAGTTGAGCGTGAAAATCGCATTGAAATTCCTGTGCTTGCCTTGCGGGATGTAGTGGTATATCCGCATATGGTCATACCCCTATTTGTTGGGCGTGAAAAATCTATCCATTGCCTTGAAGCGGCAATGGAAAATGATAAACAAATATTCTTGGTGGCGCAGAAAGACGCAGGCGTCGATGAACCAGAAGCGGACGATATTTACACCGTCGGCACTATTGCAACAATTCTACAGTTACTTAAGCTGCCCGATGGCACAGTGAAAGTACTTGTAGAAGGTAGCGTAAGAGGCCAGATTGAAAGCTATCAACAGTCTGAGCCGTATTTCGTTGCCCATGTCGAAAAACTTGAAGATGAAGCCATTGAAGAGAGTGAGCAAGAAGTGCTTATTCGTTCTGCAGTGTCTCAATTTGAGGGTTACGTTAAGTTAAATAAGAAGATACCACCTGAAGTACTTACTTCTCTCAACGGTATCGAAGATGCAGCGCGATTGGCCGATACCATGGCCGCTCATATGCCACTTAAGCTAACTGAAAAGCAGAAAGTTTTAGAGATGCAGGGGGTTAACGAACGCCTAGAGTATCTCATGGCGTTGATGGAAGGCGAAATAGATTTACTGCAGGTCGAAAAGAAAATTCGTACCCGTGTTAAAAAACAAATGGAGAAAAGTCAGCGAGAGTACTATTTGAATGAGCAAATGAAAGCTATTCAAAAAGAACTGGGCGAACTGGATGATGCTCCTGACGAATTTGAAGCGTTATCGAAAAAAATTGCTGACGCGAAAATGCCAAAAGAAGCAGAAGACAAAGCTAAAGCTGAACTTCAAAAGCTTAAGATGATGTCTCCCATGTCTGCTGAAGCAACCGTTCTGCGCAGTTACATTGAGTGGTTAACCAATGTGCCATGGAATAAGCGCTCGCCAGTAAAGAAAGATTTGTCTCGTGCTGAAAGCGTATTGAATGAAGATCACTACGGACTTGAGAAAGTCAAAGAACGCATTCTAGAGTACCTTGCGGTTCAGCAGCGCGTGAAAAAACTCAAAGGGCCTATTTTGTGTCTAGTTGGGCCTCCTGGTGTGGGTAAGACCTCGCTTGGACAATCCATTGCCAAGGCGACTGGGCG
>CAYVST010000197.1:0-2963 GCA_964454185.1 uncultured Alteromonas sp. | reverse complement strand
CGTGGGCTGCTTCGCATTTTAGCCCACGCGTCTGCGCCCCTTATTTAAAAGTTAGTAGCCATATGAAAATGGAGACAGCAGTGGAAATAGATGAAGATAAAATCGATGAAGCGGCACTCGCACTGTTTTACCTTACTCTGCACGACAAGTTTGGTAGCGCTTGGAAGCAAATAGATTGGAGTATCACCGACCGGCTTTATGAAAAAGGTTATATTCTCGACCCTGTTGGCAAATCAAAGTCTGTTATTTTAACTGAAGAAGGACTCGCCAAATCAGAAGAGCTATTCAAAAAGTTATTCGTCAAAAGTGAGTGAGTATTGTGCGCATAGCTCAGCTTTTGCTCTAGGATGTATCGGCGTGGCAACTAACAAGCCAATTAACGCACTCACTTCGTTCGCTGGGACGCATACACGCGGGGCGGCTGCGCCATTATGCCCCACATGTCTGCGCCCGTTATTGGAAAGTTATGTTTTTCTTGGAAAACCAAATGTCATTTCGAAGTATTAACTTTTACATTGCCAGCTTTATGACCTGTTTTATCGCTGCACTAATCATTAAATTCTCAAGGCAATCCTACTCTAGCGACAATGAATTCATTATTATTTCAATGGGGTCTTTACCGAGCTTTTTATACTTAGTTGGTTTAATTGCATTGATTCCAATAGTTAAAAAAGACATAACTTTTCCAGCGTATGTTAAAGCCTCGTTTTTTCTTACTTTAGGCGCATTGACATACGAGTTTGAACAAGCATTTACATCAAGGACATTTGACTACTATGATGTCATCGCAACAATATTGGCACCACTTGTAATGCTAGGGGTTCATCGTTTTGAAAAACCACAAACATAACAAACAACTGTAGCCGTTCGCTGGCGCTCACTGGGACAATAACACGCAGGCTCAGTCGCTCCGCTTCCATTTTAGCCTGTGTGTTATTGCCCCTAAGTTGGGCGTTATACACCACCCATTATTTAGTAATAATCAGGCCAAAGTTCAGTGCTTTTTTACAACAGCTTTGGGGGTTCGTTTTGGTTTTCTGTAAGCATCAAAGTAACTTGAAAGCTTTGCTTTTCAACTCAAGCGCCCTCTTCTTTGGCAGCAAGTAAAAGTTAAAAGCGTTGGTTGTTTTGTTCAGTACTTTTACCCTATTTTCTTCAACATGCTGGCAGTTAACATACGGTTTGTGTATAACAAAAAAATTAAGTCGCCAGCTGGCGCTGGCTGGGACGCTAACACGCAGGGCCGCTTCGCCATTATGCCCTACGCGTTATCGCCCCTTATTTAAAAGTTATGTGTCAGGAGTAACGATCAAACATGGAAGAGTTTTTTAAAAAGTACACAGAGGCTTTTGACGCTCTGAACTCAGAAGCTATAGCGAGTCTTTATAGCCTTCCCTGCGCTATTTCCGACGCTGACGGGACTCAAACATTTACGAATAGATCAGCACTTATTGAAAAGTTTGCGTTAAATTGTAAATCTATGCTCAACTTTGGCTATCAACGCGCTCAGTTCAAAATTGTGCAAGAGCAGCCTCTTGGACAAGACAAAGTATCAGTTACAATTGCTTGGCGTGTTAACACAGCCAATGCAAATATAGACTTCCGCACTTTGTATGTCTGTCATTTGATAGACAACAAGTGGTTTATATTCAGCGCAAATGTATATCAAGGTAGTTTTTAAAAGTGCCACATAACAAAAAAATTAAGGCACTCACTTCGTTCGCTGGGACGCATACACGTGGGCTGCTTCGCATTTTAGCCCACATGCCTGCGCCCCTTATTTAAAAGTTAGCTCTCACTGGAAAATATGGAAATAACATTTAACAATTGCTCTTTGAACATCCAAACAATCGCAAGCAGCGAGCAAAGTCGTGCTGACATTATTATATCTGAAGCATCAGATTACATTTCAGCAAAATCAACAATCAAAATTACTGGGCAATATAGTTTAACTATTTGTATTTTTTGGCAACGATTTACCTCTGCAAACGACATATCGATACACTTAGCAGAAAAAGAAAATGTTTTGTTTATTGGGGTTGGTTGTGTTTCGGCTGTCATCAATATTGCGACTAAACAGATACTTGATATTAACTATCCAGATTTGTTTTGGTCTTGGGAGTGTATAGGTGAGCATATTTTGGAGTTAGGAGAATTAGAATGCCGTTTATTAAGCAAGGAAGGAAAATTGATCGGTTCTGCTCCTGTTGACCCGCCATACGAATATCAAGTATTAGAGTCTTCTGTCGAATTTTCTAGTATCGTAATGGGTAAAACAAGGATCGCGTTAAGTGAGAGCTAACAAAACGCTTAACGCGCAAACCACTGCGTGGTTCGCTGGGACAAATACGTGGGGCGGCATCGCCATTTTCGCCCCACGCATTTGCCCGTTAGCTTAACGTTAGGTGACCAGTTTGAGTTTCCCAGAAACAAATTTGAAATTTCAAAAAACCTATAAAAAGAAACTTCTTGTCGGCGATATTTTTCAGCTTGCTTATCCGAACTCTAAGTTCTTATATGGTCAAGTTGTTTCATTAACGGCGTCTGCTGGCGGATTTTCAGATTGTATAAAAGTCTACATATTTGACTTCGTGTCGGAAGAAGCAATAACACCTAGCACAACTGATTCTTATTACTTGCTCTGTGAACCACTTTTTATAAATCGCCTCGGTTTTTCAAGAGGTTTTATGCCAGTTATCAAAAACAGCCCGCCACTAGATGTCAAAGACAATTCAGACTGGTGTTTCTACAGCGTTCCGTTTAAAAAGTATTTCGACGAAAATGGCAACTCACTAGACATGCCTACGAAAAAAGTTGGCACTTGGGGGCTAAGCAATTATTTAGTTCTAGACGAGAAAATAAGCACTGCACTAGGTTATGAATTACCCAACGTCAGTGGGTAGGTCACCTAACAAACGACTATGGTGTCAACGTAAACATTAAGCCGTTTTTTCTTCCCACAT
>CAYVST010000196.1:0-2993 GCA_964454185.1 uncultured Alteromonas sp. | reverse complement strand
GTTAAAAGTGGAATTATAGTGGTATGAAAAAACTAGGATTATGGATAGCGCTAATAACAATGGCCTTTAGTGCCAAAGTGTTTGCCTCCTTAGAGATTGTGATTACTGAGGGAATAGACAGCGCTCGCCCCATCGGAGTTGTGCCATTTAAATGGAAAGGGCAGGGGGCAATGCCGGGAGAACTCTCTACGGTAATAATGGCAGACCTTATGCGCAGCGGTAAGTTTAACCCTGTGGCAGTGAGCGATATGCCTCAGTACCCTGAAACGGCTGATGATGTTAGCTACACAGCATGGGCAACCCTTGGCGTTGATACGGTGTTGGTGGGAAGCATAGAAGAACAAGGGGGTAACCGCTACCTGGTTAGTTATCAGCTCATCGACATACTTAAAGGTCAGCTTGACGGTGGCCAGTCAAAAGTGCTTAAAGATGGCGTGTTGGTTACCAGTAACGAGCACGTAATTGTGGCGCGACAAGCAGTGATTAACGGCAGCGACTTTCGCCAATACGCACACCGTATCAGCGATATCGTATACGAGAAACTCACAGGTGTGCGCGGCGCATTCTTAACAAAAATTGCTTATGTTATTGTGCGAGATAGAAATACGGTAGAAAAGCCATACCAGCTCGTTATTGCTGACTATGACGGGGAAAATGAAACGCGTTTGTTGTCGTCTCCAGAGCCCTTAATGTCACCAGTATGGTCTCCAGATGGAGAGAAACTGGCCTATGTTAGCTTTGAAAACCGCCGTCCACAGATTTATATTCAAGACATCTATACCAGTGAGCGCACGCGCATTACTGACTTTCCAGGCATAAACGGTAGCCCTGTATTCTCGCCAGATGGCAAGCAACTTGCTATGGTACTGTCGAAAGATGGGAATCCAGAGATCTACATTATGGATCTTGCGACCAAAAACTTACGCCGTATTACGCGCAACAGAGCGATAGATACTGAGCCTTCATGGCTACCAGACGGCAGTGGTTTAATATTTAGCTCCGAACGGGGTGGTAAACCCCAGATATATAGCGTAAATTTAAATTCTGGGAAAGTAAGGCGAGTTACCTTTGTGGGTGAACAGAACCTTGGTGGTACTATTTCTCCTGACGGCAAGCAAATGATTATGGTGAACCAGACTAATGGTAACTATCATATTGCTAAGCAGTCATTAGACGGCGGTTCTCCTCTAGTACTGACACGGACGTACTTAGATGAGTCACCAAGTATAGCGCCGAACGGAAGCATGATTATATACAGCACCTTGCACGAAGGTACCCAAGTGTTGTCACTGGTATCTTTAGATGGGCGCTTTAAAGCTAGGTTACCAGCAGCCAATGGGCAAGTTAAATCGCCAAGTTGGTCACCATTTTTGTTCTAACAATTTAACGACTAAACAATAAAATTTAAGGATTAGTAGGATGCAAATGAATAAAGTGATGAGAAGCCTCATTATCGCCTTACCAGTAGTGACAATGATGGCGTGTTCGTCAGGCCCTAGCGAAGAAGAATTAGCAGCAGAACGCAACCGTTTAGCACAGGAACAAGCGGCAGCAGAAGCGGAAGCACGTGAAGCAGAAGCGCAACGTGTTGAAGCAGAAGCCGCTCAGCGTATGAAGCGTCAAGAAGAGATGGTTCAGCAAGAAATGGAAGCGCTGAAAAACGACCAAACGGTTTACTTTGACTTTGACCGTTCAAGCATTAAGCCTGAATTCCAGCGTATTTTAGACAAACATGCCGCATTCTTAGTGAAAAACTCAGGCATGAAAGTAACAATTGAAGGCCACACAGACAGCCGCGGTACTCCTGAGTACAACATTGCCCTGGGCGAGCGTCGTGCACAGGCGGTTGAGACGTACTTGCTAAATGCAGGCGTTAGCAGCAGCCAGGTGACTGTGGTGTCTTATGGTGAAGAAAAGCCAGCTGTGATGGGTTCTACTGAGTATGCATTTGCTCAAAACCGTCGCGGAGTGGTTGTATACCGCTAATGACTAGTCTAGCGAATAAGACATTCAAATTGGGCGTCACCTTAGGTGCCGCCCTTGCTGTTTCTACTGCTTATGCTCAGGCCCCTGTGGTTGACGCTAACGGCGGTAGTGAGCTAGAGCAGCGCATTGTGGTGCTTGAGCGTATTGTGAAAAGCCGGACTGAAATGCAGCATAGGTTGCAAACTCAGTTAGACAATATGCAGATGGAAGTCGACCAGCTACGCGGTGCAGTTGAAGTGAATACCAATGAACTTCAAAAAGTACTAGAACGTCAGCGTGAACTGTATCTTGAAATAGACAAGCGAGTAGAAGCGCTTAAGCAGGGCGGGGCATTACAAGGTAGTGTGTCATCAGGCTCGGGAGGCGGTACTGCAATAACAAGTTCACCGTCTGTACCATCAACGCCTCAAGCGTCACAAGCGGGTGAAGATGAAGCGTACGAGAGTGCCGTAAATCTAATTTTGAAATCTCGGGAATACGATAAAGCAATTCCGGCATTTCAATCGTTTATTGAGCGCTTCCCCTCAAGTAGCTATGCACCGAATGCACATTACTGGCTAGGGCAGTTGTTGTTTAACAAACAAAACTGGAGTGAAGCAAGCGAGCAATTTAATATTGTTGCTAACCGCTTCTCTGATTCAGCAAAGCGTCCTGATGCATTGTTGAAGCTGGGCGTAATTGCTGAGCGTACAGGCGATGCCGCATCTGCACGTCAATTACTGCAACAAGTTATCAGTGAATATCCTAATTCTTCCGCCAAACGGCTGGCAGAATCTCGATTAAATAACTTGTAATGAACAAAGCCTCTTTCAAAGAGGCTTTTTTGTGTCTTTCCTCAGAGTGAAAAGCACAATTACCATGACAAGCTGCGCAAATCTTCTGCACCTAATTTCGTGTATACCCGTATAATATCTACTAAACTCAGTTGATACTGGTATAAATAGTCAGCTAATTGTTTTCATTTTGACCGTTTAGTCGTAATTTGACAGAAAAATGAAAATAAAAAG
>CAYVST010000195.1:0-3074 GCA_964454185.1 uncultured Alteromonas sp. | reverse complement strand
TGGCGCGGAATGCACTTAGTGGGTAAAGCACCATGTCTGCTCCCCATTCGCCAAGTTCTTCTTTGTTCCATAGTTCGGTTTTGCCGAACTCAGTAATGTTGGCAAGAATAGGGACATCTAATGCTTCTGAGAATGCACGGTAATGCTCTTCAGTTTGAACTGCTTCTGCGAATATGCCATCAGCACCTGCTGCAACGTAAGCTTTTGCGCGCTCAATGGCTTTATCTAAGCCTTCTTGTGCAAATGCGTCAGTGCGGGCCATGATGAAAAAATCTGGGTCAGTTCTGGCATCAACTGCGGCTTTAATGCGGTCCACCATTTCTTCTGTGCTTACAATTTCTTTGTTAGGACGGTGACCACAGCGTTTTTGGGCAACCTGGTCTTCCATATGAACCGCGGCCGCGCCTGCTTTTTCCATATCGCGAATAGTTTTAGCAATGTTAAATGCGCCGCCCCAACCTGTGTCGATGTCTACCATAAGCGGAAGGTCACATGCGCTGGTTATGCGTTGTACGTCTGCAATTACGTCGTTTAGTGACGTCATGCCCAAATCAGGTAGGCCGTATGATGCATTGGCCACGCCGCCACCCGAAAGATAAATAGCTTGGTGGCCAATGGCCTTTGCCATCATGGCGGTGTAGGCATTAATAGTGCCTACAATTTGTAGAGGTTTATTGTTCTCTAATGCGGTTCTAAATTTCTTTCCTGCACTCATGATTGTCACTCACTTATTTGAAAGTAGGGTAGAGGTGAATTGGATACAAAGAAGTCTCTATGGTGTTAGTCATGACTGAGCTTCTTCTCGATATTATTTTTTGAATAAAGAATATGGCGTCGCATTAACATTTCCGCCAGTTCTTCGTCGCGATTAGCAATGGCATTAACGATGTGTCTGTGTTCGTCAAATGCGGTGCTGACTCGAGGGCCTGCCATACCTAGCTGCACGCGATACATGCGCACAAGATGATAGAGTCCGTCGATAAGTACACTTATTAGATGATCGTTCTTACTGCCCGTTACAATGCGGTAGTGAAAGTCTACGTCGCCAGCTTCTTGATAGTAGCTATGACTGTCTTTTACCTTGTCAAAATGACTGTCAAGTAACGATTGCATATCTGCAATTTCTTCGTCAGTCATATACCTGGCGGCTAATCGCGCGGCCATGCCTTCTAATGCTTCGCGCACTTGATATAGCTGAATAAGACCTTCGGGAGATAGTGCCACCACGCGGGCGCCCACGTTGGCTTTACGTTCAACAAGATGACAGGTAGCAAGCCGGTTAATGGCTTCACGGATGACAGCACGACTGACTTCGTACTTTGTCGACAATTCCATTTCACTGAGTTTGCTGCCAGCGGCAATAACACCTTCGACAATGTCTTTTCTTAACCTGTAAAAAGTTCTATCGGCATTGGTAATGGCTTGTTCGCTTGGGTCAATCACAATATTCATCTTCTGCTTGGAATGTCGACAATATAGCCTTATTGAGTGAGGTTATCAATGCAATTGGTCTATATTGTCGACAAAATGTAGGTGTGTACAACAATGCTTAGTGTTTAGGCAGTCGACAAGCTTGCGCAAATAAATATAGCGAGCTAGTGACAAACAACGTGTTTCCTTAGCGCAAAGGGTTGTTCTATTTTTATCCAAATGGTCAATGCATCA
Source organism: uncultured Alteromonas sp. (assembly GCA_964454185.1). Lineage (GTDB taxonomy): Bacteria > Pseudomonadota > Gammaproteobacteria > Enterobacterales > Alteromonadaceae > Alteromonas. Next base: position 1,409 of record CAYVST010000195.1, on the reverse strand, counting down.
AAAATGCAAAAGACGATCTGTAGTTTGGAGTTGGTTGTGTTTTATCTGTTTGATAAATAAAGATTAATTGGTTTCTTTAACGATGTGTTAGTGTTTTGTGAAAATTAACCGATTGGTCTATTTATGAAGTGAAAAGTTCGCAAAAGTGTCACATTTTGCTTTCCAATACTAGAACATGTCGGTATCATACCGTTCCAGTCTTCAAGCCTAAACTCTTTCACTGAGATATTGAGGGCTGGTAAAGGTAACTTCCACTTTTAAAGCGAAGTATTATTGAAAGTAAGTTTGTAATTTTTCATTACAACTTACTTTTTTATTGCCTGAAATCAGCATTAAGCACCTTGCTGCGCCTCATACTATCCCGTCGAGTCTAGGTTATAAAAGTTCCACAGAAGAACTTGAAGCAATTGATAAATAGATTAAATACCTAACACTCAAGCAAAGGGGTTACACCATGAAAACCAATACTGACGTGTCTAAGACACTCGCCAGTAAGCTTTCGCCTGTCGCACTTGCAGTAGCGATGACCGTTCCAGCTCTTACCAACGTTGCCGTAGCACAAGAAGCAGAAGCGACTGAAGAGCAAAAGTTCGAAGCCATTACCGTTACCGCTACCAAGCGTCCCCAAGTTATCTATGAAGTACCGATTGCCTTGAGTGCATTCGACGGTGACAAATTAGCTGAACAAGGTATCACTGACCTTACTGATGTGGGTAAGTTTGTACCAAACCTTAACGTAACAGGCTTCTCTGCCGGTCACACATCGTCAGTTAACCCGTTTATCCGTGGTATCGGTCTTCAAGATCACCTTATTACTACTGACCCAGGTGTAAGTGTTTATGTTGATGGTGTTTACCTAGGTCGCCAAGTTGGTCAAAACTGGAGCCTAAACAACATCGAGCGTATCGAAGTACTTCGTGGTCCACAGGGCACACTATACGGTCGTAACTCAATTGGTGGTGCAATTAACATCATCACTAAAGAGCCCGACCAAGGCGACGTAACAAAAATCAATACTGAGTTTGGTACTCGTGGTCGCGTTAAAGCAGACCTTTTTGTTAACCACGGTTTGTCAGATGAATTAGCGTTCAACATGAACCTATCCTTTAACAAACGCGACGGTCTTGGCGAGTTTATCAACGTGCCAAACGCTGAGTATGATGTGGGTGAAACAGAAGATATTTCTGGCCGTATCTCAGTTAAATGGGAGCCTTCAAACGATTTCCGCATGGTACTTACTGCCGATGCAAACAATGGTGATGGCGGTCTTCGTCCTTATACTGTGCTTATTGATGAAGTGGGTTCAGCTCGTTATTTTGGCGGCGGCAATGGTTTAGGTGTTGAACTTCGCAATTCTGACGTTATCCCAGAAGGTTTTGATCGTTACGACAACGCAACGGGCACTGAAG
>CAYVST010000194.1:0-3100 GCA_964454185.1 uncultured Alteromonas sp. | reverse complement strand
GGCCAGTCAACCAAGTTCCCATCAGAACACTTAGCCCTGATGCCGTGAACGCTTTGGCAATACAAATACCACCAGCAAACAATAGCAGCATGCCCCACGGTATATCGTTTGCCGTTTTCCAATCAAGTAGCTTATCGTTATTACCTTTGCCGTCAACGTGACCATTGTCGTTGCCACTGTTCGTTAGAAACATAGCGGCAACACCAGCCACCGCAATCGTACTGTCGCTGATAGTGGAAACACCAATCCATGCCGTCCAAAAGGGCCGGAAAATCCACGCCATTGCAACCGTACCAAAAATCATCAGTACACGTTTTTCTGCAACGCTCCAGGTTCCGGGTACTGGCAAATTAATTGTGCCTACCTGCTTTATGCCTCTTGAAAGCCACAGCGCCATAATAGGTACACCCACTAAAACAATAGGCACACCAGTTTTCATCCATTCAATAAAACTGTATTCAACACCCTGCGTTTCCTCGTACACACTCATAAAAATGATATTGGGTGGTGTACCAATGGGGGTGCCTACCCCGCCCAAACTTGCTGAATAAGCAATGCCTAGGATCAGTGCAACGCCAAACCTTGGGTTATCTACAGCATTAATGATGGCAATGGCCATAGGCAGCATCATCAGTATTGTCGCCGTATTGCTTATCCACATACTTAAAACGGCAGTGGTTATCATAAACCCAAGCACCAGCTTTAACGGGCTTCCGCTCCCTGTTAGGCGCAGCATATAAATAGCAAAACGTTTATGAAGGTTTGCTCTTTCAAGGGCTTTAGAGAGCATAAATGCAGCCATAAGCAATACGATGACGTGGCTACCTAATGAGGATGCGGCTTCGCTATGAGAAAGCACGCCAAACAAGGGAAATAGTGCAAAAGGCAGTAACGATGTTGCTGGAATAGGCAGTGCTTCTGTGACCCACAGCACGGCAACAAATAGCGTGATAGCAGCCGTTAAAAAAATGTCGCTGGGCTGACCCACTGCCCATAGTGCTAAGGCACTGAATACCGCAATAACAAATGCAAACAATATGATGCTGTTTTTGCGTGTGGGTGGTTTAGGTGCCTTATCAATTGGCGTTTGAGGGGATGAATGCATCGCGCTTCCCTTTACTGATAGCGTATATAAGTTGTTGTTGTTTTAACTTATATTTTCTACCAGTATTAAAGGGAAAACGCACTAAGCTTTTGAAATTTATTTATTCTCGTCGTCTGACGAAATACGGCTCGCCACAGCGCCGGCTTGGCCTTTGTATTTGGCATCAACACGCGCATTGTATGGCTTCTCAGCGGGCGCTGATAACACCTCAAAGCTCAACGCCCCTATTTTCATCTTAGGCCGTAATGCCAGCGGTAACTTACCGCTATTGTAAAATTCCAGCACAATGTTGCCAGACCAACCTGGGTCAATACGGTGAGCGGTTACATGTACCATTAAGCCAAGGCGAGCGAGTGATGAACGCCCATCTAGCCAGCCAACAATATTATCAGGCAATGTCACTGACTCATGGGTTATTGCCAGCGCAAGTTCACCAGGATGTAAGAAAAAGGCTTTGCCTTCTTCCAACTCAATTTCATCGCTCATGACCTGGTCAAGGGCTTCTTGCACCTGCGCTTTGGGTCCGCTCAAATCAATAAATGGGGCTTGGTGGTCTTCGAACACACGAAACTTGTTACCAAGACGAATATCAACGGTCAGCCCGCTAATTTGATCATAGCTTGGGGCAGGTTCAATGTTGATCTTGCCGTCTTGTAAATATTGATAAATGTCGCGGTCGCACAAGCGCATGGTGTATTCCTCTATTTCGTAGGCGGCTATTATGCGTATGTCGCCTGCCCCAATCAACTATGCAGACGCAGGTTTTATACGGTTTTTGCGCTATTTAACCAATCAACATTTCATTGTGTAGCGCAAAAACAACTTATTCTGCCTTTCCTACAATACCGATAGGGTCGCCTTTGATATGTTTTACACCATCACTTCTTGGCTCCACTGACAAGGCTAGCTGCATGGATAATGCCCGCGCTGCCTCGCGATAGCTTTCACTTAATGGGCTATCTGGTGCTGCCATAAGTAACGGTGTTCCAGCATCGCCATGTTCGCGTATGTGAATATCCAGCGGCAGTTGCCCCAAAAGCGGTAATCCGTGACGCTGCGCTAATGCCTCACCACCGTCTTTAGAAAACACATAGTCCTTTGTGCCACAAGCGCGACATTGGTAATAACTCATATTTTCAATAAGACCAAGCACAGGCACATTAACTTTTTCAAACATGCTAATGCCCTTCTGTGCATCGGCCAACGCTAGGTCTTGCGGCGTTGTTACCACAATTGATGCCGTTAACGGTACTTGCTGTGCCATGGTCAATTGAATATCGCCTGTACCTGGCGGCATGTCTACAATTAAGTAGTCAAGCACAGGCCACAACGTTTCATCTAATAACTGTTTAAGCGCCCGACTCGCCATTGGCCCACGCCATACGGCCGCATCCTCCTGTGGCACTAAGTAACCAATTGAGTTTGCCACCATGCCATGGGCTTTTAGGGGCTGCATATGCTTATTGTCTTCACTTTCAGGGTGCGCATCTGGATTACCCAGCAAGATGGGAATAGACGGCCCGTAAATATCTGCGTCCATAATGCCCACTTTGGCCCCTTCCTGCATTAAAGCAAACGCCAAGTTTATGCTGGTTGTCGACTTACCTACACCGCCTTTACCTGAGGCAACAGCGATAATGTTCTTAATATTAGTGACTGGGGCAACGCTAGTTTCACCACTCGCAACGCGCTGCTTGAAGATAAGATGCGACTCTGACAAAGCGCCTTTGAGCTGTTTTATCACTTCCTGTTTTAACGTATCGAGTTGGCTGGCAATGCAAAAGGGCAACGTCACCATAACGCCTGCGCTATTTGACTCACTTGATGTGCACCATGGCAGGGTATCTTCTACCTCTAAGCTAAAATACGTGGCCAAAATAGCAGCGACTTTTTGTGTAATAGGCTCTGCTTTGCGAGAAAAGAACATAAAATGCCTTACAAGTAGTAGAATTGTGTGAATTACGTAATGCAAAAAACGCGGTTTTCCGCTAGTAT
>CAYVST010000193.1:0-3105 GCA_964454185.1 uncultured Alteromonas sp. | reverse complement strand
CTGTATGGATATTTGGGTAAAACAACGTCAACGTTTTTTCCAGTTTTCGAAAAGGTGATAAGTGTATCTTATTAACCGAATACCGTACATTACCGATGATAGCAGTATTGACGCACTTAACATTTCACAACAAATTCGAGTTTTGGCAAAGATGTTGTTCTTTTCTAAAAAGAAAAAGGCCCCTAAAAGGGGCCTTTAAAGCAGTTTGCACTGCCACCATGTTGAATCGGGTCACATGGTCATGTGAATACGTTTTAGATACGCTCGTTTAATTCAGTAGTGATTGGAGAAGACTGTAAGCCTTGCTCTGCAATCCATGCTGTAAGCGTCTTGCCGTCTGACTCAGGCGCCTTTAGGTCTTTGCTCGGCATTTTTTTAACTAGCAGTGTACCTACTTCTACCGCGTTGTTGGTTAATGCTGTTCTGATGAGACTCTGGCCACCACATGAAATACCAGAGTAGTAATCGCGAAGCTTTAATTTAAAGTCTGACTGAACACTACGCATCTTTTTACGCAGTTCGCCTTTGTCGTCAGCTTGTACGATAGTACAGATATTTGCTAACGCTTCATTAATGTCATTAGCTTGCGCTGAGTGAGAGAAAGCTAGTGTAGATGCCGCAATTACTAGAGAAGTTTTAACGATTTTCAACATGGTTAAATTTCCTATGGTTAATTTGTTCGTCTGTTCGATTGATATTAAAGCCCAATATTTCTGATCAAAAAACATGCAGCCTAATAACTAGGTATTGTTTTCAATACTGTTGTGAAAGGTAGAATGTATTTTCGAGGTTGTTAGTCTTTGTAAATAAATGATTTTTTATGGCGTTGTCGCTTTTCTTCATTAGCTTTGTTTGCAGTGTATTAGCCGATTAAAGCCTGAATTCGTCTAATCTATTCCTAGTTTGCGCGATCAAATTAGATGATTGGCTTGAGTCTTAAATAATAATGAACCGAGAGATTTTTGTATTAAGCACTCATTGACTATCATTTTTTGGAAGGTGCTTTGCGATATTTTGATATGGAAAAAGAAAAAGCGACCCAAGGGCCGCTTTTACTGCGCAGTTTACACTGCCACCATGTTGAAAAGGTTGACATGGTTATGTGAATACGCTTTAGATGCGCTCATTCAATTCAGCAGTGATTGGAGAAGACTGTAAGCCTTGTTCTGCAATCCATGCTGTAAGCGTCTTGCCATCTGACTCTGGTGCTTTTAGGTCCTTGCTCGGCATTTTTTTAACTAGCAATGTACCTACTTCTACTGCGTTGTTGGTCAATGCTGTTCTGATAAGACTCTGGCCGCCACATGAGATGCCAGAATAGTAATCGCGAAGCTTTAATTTAAAGTCTGACTGAACGCTACGCATTTTTTTGCGTAGTTCGCCTTTGTCGTCTGCTTGCACGATTGTACAAATGTTAGCCAGTGCTTCGTTAATGTCGTTAGCCTGAGCTGCGTTAGAGAAAGCTAAAGTAGAAGCTGCGATTACTAGAGAAGTTTTAACAATTTTCAACATGGTTAAATGTCCTTCGGTTAATTTGTTTGCCTGTTCGACATCTATTAAAGGACACTATGCTAGGTTAAAAAACATGCAGCGAGATAACAGGGTATTGCTTTCAATACCATTAATTGCTGTATCTAGTCATTTAATACTCTTAAAATATTGAACTTATGCATTTTTTTGAATTCTGGAGAAGTGTTTTAGTGATCGATTTTTGAGCAAGAAATAAAGGGGAAACACACTCATTTTCCATTTATTGGCGCTATGCGCGCCATTCATGCTCTTAAAACTTTGGCATTTTTAAAGCATTATGAGCATAAATGGTAGGTACCTATAAGACGCGTTAGCGTAAAATTGCCATGCGGGAGGAAGTCGATGTTCGAGCCATCTACTGAGTTAAGTATCACTTTGGCAAATTCCGATGTTACGCTTCCGGACTTTTTCAAAGCGGTTTGTGTCGCTGTGGTGAAAACCATACCCAACGCCGACCGTGTCAGCTTGTGGAAATTTAGCCAAGGTAAATCTGATATCACCTGTTTAGCATTGCGAGTGAGTCAGTATTCTCTTTGATGGATTATGTGCTCTAGAATACATTTTCGCCGTTTGGCAGTATTTGTTGTGAGTCTGTAGGGCAATATGCCAAATGGGGGAAGCGAAGTAGAAGAGCTAAATCGCATAGCACTGATCGTGTCTATATTCTCGAACATTCGACATATATGTGACTGAAAAAGAAAAGGCGACCCGGAGGCCGCCTTTACTGTGCAGATTTCTCTGCCACCATGTTGAATAGGCTCACATGGTTATGTGAATACGTTATTAAATACGCTCGTTTAATTCCGCAGAAATTGGTGATGACTGCAAGCCTTGCTCAGCAATCCACGCAGATAATGTTTTACCATCTGATTCAGGCGCCTGTAAGTCTTTACTAGGCATTTTCTTCACTAGTAGTGTACCAACCTCAACGGCGTTGTTTTTTAGTGCCGTTCTTATTAAGCTCTGTCCGCCACATGAAATGCCTGAGTAGTAATCACGAAGCTTTAATTTAAAGTCTGACTGAACACTACGCATTTTCTTGCGAAGTTCACCTTTGTCATCAGCCTGTACAATAGTACAGATGTTAGCTAGCGCTTCGTTGATGTCATTCGCTTGCGCTGAATTAGAGAAAGCTAGAATAGAAGCGGCGATTACTAAAGAAGTTTTAACGATTTTCAACATGGTTAAATTTCCTATCGGTTGTCATTTGTTTGTCTGTTCGAGACGTATTAAAAAACAACCAATGTGATCAAAAAACATGCGGCAAAATAACTGCGTATCGTTTTGAATACTTTTTAGTGTGTCGAATACGACGATTTTTGGTTTTTAGTATATGTTTTAACAGTGTTTTTTGTTTTTCTTTGTTTTCTTTTGCGCTCGCAATTTGCGCAAAAAAAAGCGCAAAAAAAGCGCATAAAATATCCATCAATCTTATCTCAACTAATAAATGTCAAACAGACAGCGAGATATTTGCCGACAAATTTCAAGGTCCTTAGCGCTTTAAATTTTATTCTCTCTTCCACTTTTATTTGATCATCAACAAGGCGATAAAAGACTCCGTCAGAAATCAGATTA
>CAYVST010000192.1:0-3138 GCA_964454185.1 uncultured Alteromonas sp. | reverse complement strand
TTAACGACAAATTTGGTATTGTTGATGGCTTGATGACTACGGTTCACGCTACAACAGCAACACAAAAGACAGTTGACGGCCCTTCAATGAAAGACTGGCGTGGTGGTCGTGGCGCAGGTCAAAACATCATTCCTTCATCAACAGGTGCAGCGAAAGCTGTAGGTAAAGTTATTCCTTCGCTTAACGGCAAATTGACGGGTATGGCTTTCCGCGTGCCTACGCCAAACGTATCAGTGGTTGACCTAACGGTTAACCTTGCTACACCAACTAGTTACGAAGACATCTGTGCAGCAATGAAAGAAGCGTCTGAAGGCGAGCTTAAAGGCATTATGGGCTACACGGAAGATGCGGTTGTATCTAACGACTTCGTAGGCGATGCGCGCACTTCTGTTTTCGATGCTACCGCAGGTATCGCTTTGACGGACACATTCGTAAAACTCGTTTCTTGGTATGACAACGAATGGGGTTACTCAAATAAGGTTCTAGACCTTGTTGCTCACATTTCAAAATAATTACTGAAATTAGTGTAAATATCTCATTTACTTGTAATTAAGTTGAGTTAATCTAAAAAGGTGTAAGCGTTGTGTTTACACCTTTTTTGTTATCTGCGCATCGGTTGTTCTTTTAACTTCCTATAATATAAATAATAGAAGCGCGTTCTTTGTGGCAACTAACGTTAGTTTTGCCACATAATCTGTCTCTTTTTGTCCAAGGAGGGCTTATGCCGCCTGTTGATTCAGTAAACGTTAGTGAGTCTAACGGACTGACATTTTTAGATATCGAAAATTCATTGGCCACAGCTAGAGTGAGTTTATTTGGCGGCCATATACTCTCATTTATCCCCAAAAAAGATAATAGAGAGCGCCTTTGGGTGAGTCCTCATGCTTACCTCAATGGTGAGCGTCCGATACGTGGTGGGATCCCCGTGTGCTGGCCGTGGTTCAGTGATGACCATGGCAGGGATAAAGGAGCCCTTCCCTCACATGGCTTCTTGCGTACACAAGTGTGGAAGCTAGTCGAATCAGAAGATACGTCATCCGGAACACAAATTACGCTAGCGCCGAGCTTTTCACGTGCTGAAGGGTTTGAATATGATTGTAATTTGCAGCTTGTTATTCGCATCGGCGAGACATTAGAAGTGTCACTAATTACAGAAAATACTGGCGTTGTTCCCTTTTCCTATAACTGTGCACTACACACGTATTTTCATGTTGATCATATTCAAAATACGCAGCTTAAAGGCATGGAAGGAGATTACAAAGACAAGATTGAAGATTGGGACATTAAACCAACCCCATCTCCCTACACCATAAATAGCGAGACCGACCGAATCCATTTGTTACCCATAGAGAAAGCAACGATAGAAGTCGATAGTAGAGACTTTACCGACGTACTGTCTGTTGGCAATGATTCAATCGTGGTTTGGAACCCATGGCAAGGCGCTGCGTCTATCTCAGATATGGATCCCTTTGGCTATAAACATATGCTGTGCGTTGAATCCGCTATTACAAAAGGCAAAACGTTAGCGCCGGGCGAGAGCCACACGCTGACACAAATCGTTGCGCCTTGCTAAGCCTGGTGTCAATTTGCCTGTAAGCGACAACGCAAAGACGCAACAAGCGCATAAAAAAGTGAAAAAAAACCTGCTAATCAGCAGGTTTTTTTATGTGCACGTCAATTATTGATTAGCTCCAGCAACGGCTTCTTTCGCCAATTGCGTAATGCGAGCCCAGTCACCCGCTTCAATAGCATCATCCGGTGCCAACCACGAACCACCTACACACTTCACATTTTTTAGTGCGAGATAATCATTGTAGTTGTTCGGACCAATACCACCTGTTGGGCAGAAGGTTACGTCAGGGAATGGTCCACTGATTGACTTTATTGCCTTAACGCCACCAGACGCTTCTGCAGGGAAAAATTTCATGTGGGTATAACCCGCATCTTTCCCCTTCATTAGGTCTGATGTCGACGAAATGCCTGGGATGAGTGGGATTTCTGCATCCATACCCGCTTTCAGCAAGTCTGCAGTCATACCCGGGCTAATGGCAAACTTTGCGCCAGCTTCTACTACTGCTTTCAGTTGCTGGGCGTTAGTTACCGTGCCAGCACCAATAAGTGAATCAGGTACTTCTTGCGCAATACGCTTAATGACATCAATAGCAGCAGGCGTACGAAGCGTAACTTCCAATACTTTAATTCCACCTTCCATGAGCGCTTTAGCCAAAGGAACCGCTTTTTCTACGTCATTAATCACCAATACTGGGACCACTGGACCGGCTGCAAAAATTTCCTCTGGAGTGTATTTCCATTTCGTTGTCATAATTTAGCTCGCTGTATTTTGATTCAGATAGGCAGCAGCACCAAGAAGACCATGGTCAGGCTCTGCTATCAAATAGGTGGGAATGTCTTTTACGTAATGCTTCATTTGGCCTTTCGCTTCAAAACGCGCTCTAAAATCGCTGTTTTGAATGAACTCTGGAAAGCGGTTTGCAATGCCGCCGCCAATGAAGATACCGCCGGTTGTCGCCATGTTTAGCGCCAAATTACCAGCAAAGCTCCCCATGATGCGGCAGAATTGGGTCAATGTCGCTTCCGCCACTTTGCACGTTCCCGCAAGTGCCGCTTCAGTAATTTGTGCAGGCTCAGTGAATGTTGCAGGTTCACCGGCATGTTTAGCCAATGCGGTATAAATATTGTGTAGTCCGCGGCCTGACATCACTTCCTCCGCAGAAGCACGACCAAATGTCGCTTGAAGATGGCGCCATACAATAATGTCGGTCTCATCAGCGGGTGCAAAATCAACGTGACCGCCTTCACCGTCAAGTGTCTGCCAGCCGCTCGACGTCATGGTAATGTGTTCAACACCAAGGCCTGTTCCTGGACCGAATACAGCAATATTACCGTTTTCTTTCGCCGTGCCTTCGCCAATTTGAACGACTTGCTCTTCACCAAGTACAGGTAGAGAGTGAGCAACCGCAGTAAAGTCGTTAATAACGTAAAGTGCATCTAACTTAAGCTGTGAGCGCAATGCGTTTTGCGAGAACGCCCAACTATGGTTGGTCATTTCAACCTGGTCACCAAGTACAGGGCAAGCAATACCAATACAGCCTTCGGAAAATACGTAGTCAGGCATAT
>CAYVST010000191.1:0-3250 GCA_964454185.1 uncultured Alteromonas sp. | reverse complement strand
GACTTATCGGTTTGTTGTTGATAAGCTGCTGCCTTACTATTCAACGCTGATTTCCTACTGCTTTTTCTGCAACCAACTGTTCAATAAAAAATTCTAAATGACCACCAGGCTGCGCTGGTATGGGCCAAGATAGTGCTTTGTTCGCAAGTTGAGTAATTGCGACCGCTGCGGGTGATCCTGGATAAGCATCAACAATCGCGGTTTGTTTTCTTACTGCTTTGCGAATGTTCTCGTCAAACGGAACTGTTGCCACTAATTCTAGTGCAACATCTAAAAAACGGCCCGTAACTTTGCTCAACTTACTAAAGAGTTCTTGCCCTTCTCTTACATCTCGAACCATATTAGCCACTACTTTGAATCTAAAAACGCCGTGTTCGCGGTTTAGAATCTTAATTAGTGCGTAGGCATCGGTTAATGACGTAGGTTCGTCACATACCACTACCATAATATCTTGAGACGCTTTAGAAAAGCTCAGTACCATATCTGAAATACCCGCCGCTGTATCAACGATAAGTACATCAATTTGTGAACGCAACTCGCTAAATGCCCTAATAAGACCGGCGTGCTGGGTAGGCGATAACTCCGCCATCGACTGCGTCCCTGATGTAGCAGGCGCAATTTTGATGCCGTGAGGCCCAGTTACCAGTACCTCATCGAGTGTACATTCACCTGATAAAACATGAGACAGGTTTTTCTCAACCCTCAGACCCAACATCACATCGACGTTAGCGAGACCGAGGTCGGCGTCAAGAACCATCACACGCTTGCCTTGCTTGGCCATAGCAATGGCGGTGTTTAATGTAATATTTGTTTTACCGACGCCACCTTTACCTCCGGTGACGGCAATAACTTTGATTAACCTTGATTGCTTCATTTTTCTTAAGCTACTCGCTTGGTCGTCAATCATACTGCTTATGCTGTTTTAATGGCGTTGTTACTACTAGTATGATTCAAACCGTACTTTTTATAAAGCTTTGCAGCAGCAGAAACTAAAGATTTCGCTTCTGCAATCTTAATGTCTTCAGGTACTTTCTGTCCATCGGTGACATAGCTAACCGGTAATTGATACTCTACAGCAGCGCTTAGTACCTCTCCTAAAGAGTAGCACTCATCTAACTTTGTGAAAATACAGCCACTTAGTTCTATTTCGTCATAAGCCTTAATAATTCTCTGTAATGCAGGATATTGCGTATTGGCCTGCGCTACCAAATATTTTTTCACTTGCGGCATCTGACCGTTATCAAATTGTTTAATCTGTTTAATCAAACGACTATCTCGCTGGCTAAATCCAGCGGTATCAATCAATACTAGTCGTTTGTGACGCAGTTGGAAAAGTAAATCAGCCAGCTCTTCACTTGATTGCGCTTTTCTAACCGTACATCCAATAATTTTTCCATAGGTCGCTAACTGTTCAAACGCGGCAATTCTATATGTGTCAATTGTGATCATCGCAACAGACTCTGGCCCATATTTTTGCGCATAACGAGCTGCCAGTTTAGCCACTGTTGTAGTTTTGCCCGTACCTGTTGGGCCCACTAATGCCACCGCACCTTGTGCTGTAAGTATATCGTTACCTGTTACATTTATGCGATTAGCCAATAGGTTAAGAAGGTAAACCCACGCTTCTCGCTCATTGTAATGTGCCGGTGTGTAGTTAATAAGTTGAGTCGACAGTGTCGTACTTAATCCCATATCCGTTAAACGTGTAATCAAATACTGATGAACGGGTTTTTGACGCTTATTCTTCGCTTCCATCAAATCAGCAACTTGATGTTGTAATACACTGCGTAGCGACGCGAGTTCCTCTTTAATTTGCGCAAGCTCTGCAGACTGACTGGGAGGCGTATCGTCAATGCTCGACGCTTGATGCGAAGGAAATGCTTCAGTATCTTCATAGCGACTAGTGTGAGGTTGAGGCTGTGCCGCTTCTACTTCGTCAATGAAGTCATCAGAAAAGCTTAAGTGCGAGGCTATTTCATTAGCATGCTTTGCATTGGCTGCATTAGCTGCGTTGGCTTTTTGGCCGCCTGGCTGTGAGCCATGCTGCTTTTCTAACAGCGCCTTTAAGCTATCTGGACCATCATCACCAATGATTTCGCTTAGGCTAGGAACCGGCTTCTGACCAGGTACTTTTGCTGCAGGCTTGGGTACGGCAAGTTTTGCTTCGGGCTCTTTATCGTACGCTGCAACAAGCTCAATACCATCAGCCACTTTACGGTTTGACATAATCACCGCATCGCTACCCAATTCAGCTTTAACTTGGCTTAACGCCTCACGCATATCTTTGCCGAAGAAACGTCTAATTTTCATTGCAACCTCTCCAATCGCCCAGCGTCAGATTATTGACCTACCGAACTGACTATTTTTATCTGCTTGTCGTCAGGCACCTCTTGGTACGAAAGTACATGAAGCCCAACAACTGAATACTTTAAGAAGCGCGACAGTACAGGTCTTAGCATACCTGAGGTGAGCAACACTGCAGGTTCCCCCTCCAGCTCTTGCTGTTGACTGGCTTGCTGCAATGATTTTTGCAGCTTGTCTGCCAAGCCTGGTTCGATGCCAGCACCATCTTCGCCGCCCGCTTGCAGTGACTGGTGCAACATCTGTTCCAACTCTGGCGCCAAGGTTATGACAGGTATCTCTTTAGCACCTTGGGTTATTTCTTGAACAATAAGTCGCTTGAGTGAGATTCGCACCGCTGATACCAACACATCTGGGTCTTGGCTACGCGTGCCAAATTCACTTAGCGTTTGCACAATAGTGCGCATGTCGCGAATAGGTACGCCTTCAAACAGCAGTGTTTGTAATACTTTAACCACGGTGCTAAGTGGTAAAATATCCGGCACAAGGCCTTCGACAAGTTTCGGGTGCTGTTTGGCCAGCATGTCGAGAAGTTGTTGTGCTTCTTCGTGACCTAAGAGCTGATACGCATTATTTGTGAGAAGCTGGCTTAAATGTGTTGCCACAACCGTTGCTGCATCGACCACTGTATAGCCGAGTGTTTGAGCGTGCTCACGCTTATTTGGTTTAATCCATACTGCGTCGAGACCAAACGCGGGGTCTTTTGTCGCCCTGCCTTCCAGCTTACCGAACACTTGACCAGGGTTAATCGCCAACTCTTCATCATGACTGATGAGCGAATCACCGATAGTGACACCCAACATGGCAATGGTGTAGGTATTGGGTTCTAAATCAAGGTTATCGCGAATATGTACAGGGGGAATAAGGAAGCCAAGCTCTTGCGAAAGCT
>CAYVST010000190.1:0-3350 GCA_964454185.1 uncultured Alteromonas sp. | reverse complement strand
GTTTCGGCATACGTTAAATATGCGTTATGCGTTTTCTATGCCAGCATTGTTGCAAAAACCCATATTATATTCGAATAATGGCTAGGTTGCCACGAAATTGCACAATTATGATGAAATAATAAACAGATTTTGCAGCTATACTGCAAGAGGCAACAATAATTTTCAGTAAGGGCAAGGAATTAGAATGAAAAAGAAGACGCCGAATAAAGTAATTGCACGTACTTCAGTTGCGATGTTGCTACTTGGCACAATTCTGACAGGGTGTAGTGAAAAGTCGACAGAAAGTCATTTAGCCGATGCCCGAGGTTACGTCGCCGCTCAGCAACTTGATGCGGCCATTGTTGAATACAAAAATGCTATTCAAAAATCGCCAGACGCAGCGCAACCGCGATTTGAGTTGGGCAAGCTATATCTTCAGCAGCAAAATTTCGCCGCGGCAGAAAAAGAACTAAATAAAGCCCTAGAGCTTGGGTATGCTGCAGGTGAAGTCATCCCGCTGTTATCGCTTTCTTATCAACGCTCAGGTGCAGAAAACGCATTGGCTGACTTAGATTACCGTGCGCAGGGTATGACATCGGTTGAGTCTGCTGAAGTAGGATTCTACAAGCTTCAAGCGCTTCTACAGCTCGGTAAACAAGAAGAAGCAAAAGTGCTTCTTGATGATTTGACCACGTTAGATACGTCTTCGGTTTATAAAGGGCTTATCGACAGTTATATTTACATCATCGATAACGACATGGAAAGTGCGCTGGCCGCGACAGAGGCGTTAAAAGAGCAGGCGCCTTTGAACAAAGACGTGTTGCAACAGCTGGCAAAGCTTTATATTCAAAATGACGAGGTAGGTAAAGCAGCAGACGTATACGGTAGTTACGTGACACTCTTCCCTGATGACGTTGTTAGTAAGTTTGCTTATGCCTCGTTGCTTGTTGAAGAACAGCAACTTGATAAAGCAGAGCCAATTGTTGATGAGCTGTTAAAGCTTAACGACGCTCACCCGCTGCTTAATACGTTTAAAGGTATTATTGAATCGGCAAAAGGGAATTACGCGAAGGCGTTATCGTATCTTGATATTGCCGTACAAAATGGGAGAAGTGACCTTGTTGTTAGGTTAGTTGCAGGTTTTAGCGCTTATCAAATTCAAGATTTTGAAGCCGCACAACGTCACCTTACTATGATTGCCTCCAGTCTGCCTGATAATCACCCAGGGCTGCGTATGTTAGCGGATAGCATGCTTCAACTAGGTGACAATGATGAAGCGCTGGCTGTGTTATCTCGTGTTGAAGGCGAACAAAGTGCTGATGCGGCGTTGTTCTCAAAAGCCAGCTATCAGTTGTTGCGAGAAGGTAACGTAGTCGGTGCTCAGCAAATGGTAGAAAAGTCAGAGGCTGTCAGTAGCAGCGCGGATGACTTGTCTCGACTTGGTATCCTGCAACTTTCTCTAAATGATGTTGAAGGCTTGGTTAATCTAGAACAAGCTGTTGAGAAAGCGCCTGAATCTGCTACCTCACAAAGCACGCTGTTGCGGGCCTATATTGCAACCGGTCAGCTAGACAAAGCCAACACTGCCGCTTTAGCATGGCATGAGTCAGCGCCTGATGCGGCTATGCCGCTGGTTTATTTAGGCAGTATCGCAGTAGCGAAAGAGAACTTTGATGATGCCAAAGCGTATCTAGATGAAGCTGCTAGCCTAGGAACGGCCAGTAACGAGGTAAGCTATGCTAAGGCAAAGTTTCTCATCGCTCAGGGCAAAAAGGATGAGGCTATTGAGTTAGTCAACACGTTTCTGAAAACCCACCCCGCAGATATCCAAGCATTATCTATATGGTATGCCCTGTCTTCTGAAAAAGGCGACGCACAACAGGTATTAGACTATGCGCAAACGCAGCTAAACCAGATGCCTGATGATTTAAATTTGCGCGTACTGCTAGCACGTATGTACTCGTTTGACGGCAACATGGAAAAAACAGTAGCGTTGCTTGATAACATTGAGGGCGATGACTCATCACCTATGGCCTTTTGGAATTTGAAAGGGCAAGCGCTGGTTGCAACAAATAGCGTTGATAAGGCGTCAGCGTTGTTTGACCGCTGGTTGTCTTTTTACCCTCAAGACAAAAACGCAGTGTTGGGTAAGCTATTAATATTGGACTCTCAAAACCAGTTTAAACAAGGCCTGACGTTGGCTGAGAAGACTCTGGAAAAACGCAATGACGCTCAGCTTACGTTATTGAAAGCGTATTTCTATAGTCGTTTGGGGCAAGCGCAGCCTGCGTGGGAAATCATTAACGCTACATCAGAAGAAATAAAGGCGCTGCCCTTTGTAAGAGGCGTTATTGCAAGACTACATCTTATTGACAATAAGCCTGCTGATGCTGTTGAGCATGCTGAAGTGGCCTACGAGGCTGCGAAAAACGCTGACAACGCATTACTCGTTGTTGCTGCACTAGAGATGTCTGGCGCCAAGGACAAAGCGTTCGCCTTTTTGTCACAACATGTGGGCAATAATGGTGGAGACATTCAAAGCAGTATGTTGTTGGCAGAACGTCAGCTGCCTAAGGACAGAAGTGCAGCTATGGCAACGTATGCTGCTATTTTGGAGCAAACACCAGATAACTTTGTTGTACTAAACAACTTGGCTTATCTAGCGCTTGAGGACAACAAGTTAAAGCAGGCAGAAGAGATGGCCAAACGCGCAGTGGCTTTGCGACCAGAAAATGCTGAAACAAAGGATACTCTGGCACAAATTTACATTGCCAAAGGGGACAAAGACGGCGCATTAAAACTGTACGATGAAATTATGGTTCGCCCAGTTGCTAATGATGAGGTGTATTTAAACTATGTTGAGCTTCTGCTAGAACTCGACAACAAAGCGCTTGCACAGCGCAGGCTAGCAAGTCGTGAATTCACCGCTCAAGCTTCAAAAGACAGGATAGATGCACTAAAGACACAGTACAGCTTATAGTCGAAATACGGGTTTAAACAAAGACGCCAGCGAATAGTCTACGACTACCTAAGAATAACTAGGTGGAGGCACTTCGCATTCTCGCTGGCGTTTTTTATGATGGTAAAAGGCTAATGTTGTACAACGCCGACTATTGCTTTTCGGCTAACTGCGCCTTTATGGCCTTGAGCTCTGCCATTACATCTTTCAGCGTGGGATCTGCATTCCCGCTTGCTACCTGCTCGGCAAGCAATTCAGCTTGCTTTTCGGCGCGGGCTTTTTCATTTTCGCGTTCCATCACGTTAACAACAATACCAATGACCATGTTTAAGAAAGCGAAGGCAGTAAAGAAGATAAACGTAAGATAGAAAATCCAGCTTAATGAGTAGACTTCTTGCGTTTCGTACATCAC
>CAYVST010000189.1:0-3474 GCA_964454185.1 uncultured Alteromonas sp. | reverse complement strand
CTATTTCAACGTAGGAATAGGCAGTAGTGGCGATATAATCTCACCAATGCGGCGAAACAGCTGCATTCGAGTTGTGCCCGAGCGCCACACCAAGCCAATCTCTCTAAACCCTTGCTCCTCAGCAGGAAAACTCTTCAAACCCGAATGCTCCAAAATAGACTGATTCAATGCAAGCTCAGGTAAAAACGTGTATCCCATTTTGCTATTTGCAAGCTGTACAAGGGTATAAAGGCTACTTGCCGCAACCTTGCTGATCTGGTCGCTATGCTGAAGGTTACAGGCACTAACCGCATGGCCCGTCATACAATGTTCCTGTTGCAGCAAGAAAATACTCTTTTTGGGAAGTGTAGAAATATCAACAGGGTTAGGAAGCTTTTCTGCCATTTCTTCATGAGCAATCAAATGAAAAGGGTCATGACCCAGTACCATTTGTTTGCACCCTGGAGTGTCCATTGGCAACGCCAAAATAAGCAGATCTAAACGTCCATCAGTAAGCTGCTGTAAGAGCTTTTCCGTTGTGTCTTCCTGCATTTCCAAATTGATTTCAGGTAGAAATGCAGAAAACGCTCCCATCATCCCTTCAAAAAGAAACGGTGCGATGGTGGGAATAACACCGAGCTTTAGAGTACCGCGCTGCCAGTTTCCTGCATTCTTTGCATACTCAACAAGCTCACCTGCTTCTTGTAATAGCACTTTACTGCGCTCGACAATATCTAGACCTAACGAGGTAAACACAAAGGTTTTGTGTTCTCGTTCAAGAAGCTGGCTGCCAAAGTGTTCTTCAAGGTTTTGAATTGCAGTACTCAATGTAGACTGGCTCACATTACAACGCTGTGCCGCTCTATGGAAATGTTGTTCTTGATGAAGGGTAACTAAATAGTGTAAGTGCTTAAGGTTCGGCCACTTCATAGGCTTCTCGCAGTAGAATAAAAACAAATTAAAAAGTAGGAGTTTAATCTAACATAAAGATTATATCTTACCCACCACATTCTCTGCGCCATATCAAAGACTGTTGATTAATTGCACTATTTTGGCTGGAATTGAACAAACACTAGGGTTAGGATAATTAACGATATCTTGAAACACTCGCTTCTACACACTTTCTTTTTTGCCATAGAGGGCGTTATGAAAGGTCACTATCAGAATATTCTATGCGTTTTAACCGATTCACATCGACAAGATGATACCGTGGCGCAAGCCATCCATATTGCCAAAGCACATCAAGCTTCACTCACCATTATGCTGGCATTAGAAGCACTTCCACCGAATGCGAGTATGGTAATGGAATCGTTCTCATACATCGATTCGCAGCAAACAATGGAGTCGCAGGCTACACATTGGCTAAAGGAGCAAGCTGATGGCTGGGGGCAACACTATGCATTAGGTACTAAAGTCACGGTTGGGCAACCACTCATTGATGTAGTGACTTATGTGCTTAAGAGTAAGATAGATTTGGTAATTAAGCGGGCAGAAGAAAGCTTCTTAGACCGGCTTTTCGGCAGCCTAGACATGCGCTTGTTTAGAAAGTGCCCTTGTCCGGTGTGGATCATCAATCATCGTCCACGAAGCCAATACAAGAATGTAGTAGCAGCACTTGACCTTAATTATCACTACCCCGAGCACGAAGTCGCTATACGGCGTGATTTGAACCGCGATGTATTGCGCCATGCGACACAAATAGCGTTGCTAGAATTTGCACAACTGCATATTGTTCATGTATTTGATGCTGTTCCCGAAAACATTGCAAGAGACGGCTTTATTACTGTAGATGACGATAGAATGGAAACGGACCTGGCAAAGATTCATACTGAGCGTGAAGAAGCGTTAGACAAATTGCTTACCGAACTCGACGATACATTGGGCAACAATGTTCTCGACTATTTGAAACCTCAAAAACACATTGTGCACGGTTACCCCAGGCGCGAAATCGCCGCCACAACCGCGTCATTAGATACCGACATTATTGTTATGGGTACCGTAGCCCGTTTAGGTGTGCCTGGCTTTATCATGGGTGGAACGGCTGAAGAAACGATACACCAAGTAAAATGTGCTGTTGTCGGCATTAAGCCAAGAGGTTTTGAAACACCTATTGCAACAGTAAAGTAATTTTGTTCATTCTTTTAAAACCAAAACACCGCCAGAGCGAGAGCGCAGGCGGTGTTTTCTATAAGCACTAAAAACGCGATGGGTTACCCTATGCAACTCCAAACGATGCTTTCAAAATAAAGAAAAATATAATTGATAGTATCGCGCCAGCAGGTAGCGTCACAATCCACGACACAACGATATTTCTCACAATACCTAAATTAAGTGCCGAAACTCCACGTGCTAGACCCACACCCAACACCGCACCAACAAGCGTTTGTGTGGTAGAAATAGGAAGTCCTGTGCCAGATGCAATCACTACCGTACACGCTGCTGCCAACTCTGCTGCGAACCCGCGACTAGGCGTTAAATGTGTTATGCCTTGTCCGATAGTCTTAATAACGCGATGGCCAAACAATGCGAGACCCGCAACGATACCAAGACCGCCCAGCGGTAAAATCCAGGGCGCGAGTGTTGCGCTCGAATTGATTTCGCCGCCACTGCTTACCACACTTACCACGGCGGCAAGCGGGCCAATAGCATTGGCTACGTCATTTGAACCATGGGCAAATGCCATACAGCAAGCCGTGACCACCATCAACAAAGCGAATACTTTTTCAACGTTAGCTGCCTGTAAATCTGCATCTTCAGAGCCGCTAAATCGCATGCGATCAATAAACCACTTGCCTAACAGCGCTAAAAGTACCGCAATAGCGATTGCGAGTAGATAGCCGTTAGTTGCGCTTAATTCCAAACCGACGTGTTTAAGGCCCTTTTTAATAGTAACAAGTGACATTACAAAACCAGCTAGCGCCATATAAAACGGCACATAACGTTTTGCATTTTCAAAAGGAGACTGGGTCTGAAAAATTAACTTATGTGCACTCATGAAAATGAGATACGCAATAACACCAGATATGGCAGGCGTCACAATCCAGCTGCCTACAATTCCACCGACTTTATCCCATGCCACCGCGTCCATGCTAACACCAGTAGCGGTGAAACCAATAATGGCACCGATAATTGAGTGGGTTGTGGATACCGGCCACCCTAGCCACGACGCAACAGCAAGCCATATACCCGCTGCAAATAATGACGAAATCATGCCCAATACTAAGTATTCAGGTATGTCGGCAAAATAGGTAGAGTCGATGATGCCTTTTCGGATTGTCGAGGTCACTTCACCACCCGCTAGGTAGGCGCCAGCAAACTCGAAAATCATGGCGATGATAATTGCTTGTTTAATAGTTAAAGCTTTAGAACCTACTGACGTTCCCATAGCGTTGGCAACGTCATTCGCTCCAATTCCCCATGCCATGACGAAACCAACGCCAGCGGCAAGAAGAATAAGAATTAGGCCGTAACTTTCAAAAAATTCCACGGATAATC
>CAYVST010000188.1:0-3567 GCA_964454185.1 uncultured Alteromonas sp. | reverse complement strand
TTATATCTTGTCGCTACCATTTCTTCTTTGATCGTTTTCAAGCTTATCGACTTTTGAGTTTAATTCATCCAATGAGGTTTGAAGTTTTCGTAGCACTGGATTTGAGCGGGAATGATTTCTTATTTCTTCTTCTCTAAATCCTAGTTTTGAATCCATATAGCCAAGAATTAACGAGCAGAGCACAAACAATGCTAAGATCAACGGCACAGCTATCAACGGTTCTTCTAAAACAAACTGACTTACTGGATTGTTGTCCAATGAGTTGATAAAGACAAAAATGATAAGCAAAAACTGAATGTATCCGATGTACATTTTTGAGCGGTCTATATATACCTTCCAACGGATCAGAGTTTGTTTGTTGAATCCTTTTTTCAAAAATATCTCCTAGGGATAAAAATTTCAGATGAGGGACGCAGACGAAGGACTACGATGCAAAGTAATCCAAGAGTGTACTTTCCAACGAGAAGAGCGGTTGGCTTGCATGCCTATCCATCGAAGCGTGATACTTTAACTGACAAAAACGGTTTCGGAATATCAATGCCATATTGGCAGCTTACAGATACTTCTATGTCCTCACTTAGGCCACTAATGTCAGTTGCCGTATATGTTGCACTTATTTTTGAATACGAGAAAGTATTTTGAATGAAGTCACCGTCGGATAAGCACTGTTCGAGGTTGGTAACGTTTAGCTGCATGAATTCTTTTGAGCTATTTACAGCTAACCAAGAGCAAAATTTTTTTTCAGATTCTTTTTGATGATGTGTACACTTTATGCTCATTTTACTCCAGTCACTTTCCAGTCTAAAACCGACAGAACTATTCGCTGTCGCTGTTTCAGCGAATGATTTAAAGCGTGAACACATATTTCCATCGGCAAAACTGTTGCAAGTAAAACATGAAATAACCAATAAAAGAGACTTTGAATTCATAAGGCGTATCTTTTCAATAACGGGCGATAAAGAGTAGGGCACAATAGCGAACCGACCTCAAGTGGAATCATTCCAGTCTTAACCGCTGGCGATTTAGATTTATTGTTCGGGTAACTTACCGAAAGAGGTATCGATGCTAACGGTGTAAATATACCCATTATTGTTAAATTTAAAGGATTCTTGTTGCCCAATAATGAAGTCTCTAGCATCAGCTCCTACGTTGTATGGCTTGCCAGAAGACGTATCCTTAAGTGAAAAATAGATATTTACCTTTCCAGGTTCTAGGACTCTGTTTGTTATCGCAATCTGATACAGACTTGAGATGTCTAGAGTATTAGATGAATTGAACTCTGCTAATACTCCCGTGTTATAACTTTGCTGCAAATTCGAGCCAATTTCTTGCTTTTCAAACACAAACCTTGCGAATAAGCCGTCTTCTGCGTTGGCTGCAAAACTATAAAGAAAAAACAAAACTAGATACTTCATCTGAAAATCCTTTTACCGATTACTTTGATAACTTGATAAGCGCGATCATATCTTCGCCATCCTCGTCCATACCAACCTCTTTGAAACCAAAGCTAGAATAAAAGTTCTTAGCCACTGGGTTTTTGGGGTTGTAGCAAATCTCGATTTCTTTGATTCTAGGACTTGCAGCAATTTCTTCTAACGCTATCTTTAAAGCTTCTCTACCAATGCCTTTTTTCTGATGGTTTTGGTCTATCATAAAGCGCCAGATTGAAATTTTTGAGGGCGTTTCCAAAACCCACATAAAAAAGCCAATAGGCTGCCCGTTTTCACAAATAGCCTTGCATGTATGCCCTGAGTTGTAATGAGCCTCTACGAGAGACCACATGTTGCAGGCGACATACTCTTCTTGCTCTTTGGTGACATCCAAATCACAAACAGCTTCGTAATTTGATTTGTCTATTTCTTCCAATGAAACTTTCACGTTTATCCTGAATTAAATACCAGGTTAACGGGCAGTAATGTAGCGGCATGCTGGGGAAGCGCCGTTCCATTACTGCCCGAGCGAACTAAGTTGAAACTATCATTTTCAACAACTATCAATTTTGAATTTAAGAAAATGTTTGGCTGAATAACTTAGCCATATTCTGTTTTTGGTAGTCTTCCATTGATGCATATAACCCTAAACTTCCAAGTACGACAACTACGGCTGCGAAAGCCATTAATTTTTTTGTTTTTGCTTTCATAATAAATCCTTTATTTGATTATAAGGTGGACGTAACAGTAACCTAAGTTGCAAAAGCACCGTGCAATCCAGTCTATAACGTCACTCTTGCTAGATTGCTAGGGTTAGATACCCAACTTAGCGCGAAACCGCCAAATACAACGATAGTAATAAAGATTGTGAATACTTCAAAAAAATTTACTATCGGCGGTTCTTATTTCGTTTGAATTATCATTGACTATGATTGATTCCATGTCCTAGTAGTCCTTTTAATTCTATTGATGCGACGTATGCCAAGCTGGTGCATGACGGGTAAAAACACGTGGATTACGATTTCAAGCGAAGCGCTTGGCCTTCGTGTTTTTGTCCCACCGAGCCCTTAAGCGAGTAAATGCGATTGTTAGGCTTCTTGTTTGAGCGAAGTACACGTTCCATCCAATAGAAAAACATCTATGATTCTAGATATTTTACCTTTTAACCACCTAGGACCGTAATCCGACATGTCATTGTGTCTTGAGTTTTGAATTTTAACAATACACATTGAAAAAGTTGCCTCTTCCTGAGAAGTAGGTAAAACCCCTGAATCTGCTGGGAAGTCACTTCCGCGGATAGACAAAACCTGAATGTTGCTATTTCGCGGTAGAGGAACCCGTCTATTATCTAAAGTTATAACAGTACTAACATAGGCCTTGCCATCGTTAGCAAGCCAAGCTGATATATCCCCACCATTGGAATGACCCACTAAAACGAGCGAATTAAAGTCATAGTTTGTATGTTGGTTTGCCAATTGCTTTTGCAAAAAGTTTAATGTGTTAGCACCACGTAGCCAGTTTTCACTTCTACTTTCATACAAGTTTCCCTTTGTTGAGAGCGGTGGGTCTTGGGGTAATTCATGAGCAATAGAAACTGTCATGTAACCACGTTCATTGAGTAGTCGTGTTAAAAAGACATATTTCGAGTGAGATACGCCATAACCTGCGCTAAGAAAACTCACGGGACATTTGTTGTTATCGGTACATTGATGTTTTTGAGTGGGATACGAAATTTCGATGGGAATTTTTCGATCTCTTGCTTTATCAAAAACAATCTCAGCACTTGAGAAGCTAGAGAAAAGAAAAAGGGTAGCGCTGAACACGTGAAAAAAATTCAAATTTAACTCCTGTAGCTTAATTTTTGTTAGGTGCGCG
Source organism: uncultured Alteromonas sp. (assembly GCA_964454185.1). Classification (GTDB taxonomy): domain Bacteria; phylum Pseudomonadota; class Gammaproteobacteria; order Enterobacterales; family Alteromonadaceae; genus Alteromonas. The sequence continues at coordinate 262 of CAYVST010000188.1, read as the reverse complement.
CAAATTCAACCACCAATATAATGATTAGGCTTATCAATGCCAAAGCATAAAACGTGCGCCCTGCGTTCTCAGAATTGCTCTTGTTTACCTCTTCTTTTGTCTTAGCTTTTCTACCGACAATAGCAACAAAACCGAAGATTGGGGCAATTAAGTAAAAAAGTCCGATTAAGGGACTACCAAAAGACAGATCTTTGAATAACGCCTGGCATTCACTGTAGCAATAACTTCCTCGGGCTGAGGCTTCCATGGCTACAAAAACAGA
>CAYVST010000187.1:0-3586 GCA_964454185.1 uncultured Alteromonas sp. | reverse complement strand
GATGGTAGTGTGGGGCTTCCCCATGTGAGAGTAGGACACTGCCAGGTCCCAATTCCGAAAAGCCCTTGTCTAACGACAAGGGCTTTTTTTGTGTCTGTTCAAAAACATGAACAAAGTAGCCAACAACTGAGCGTACTGCGCGTCCTCCTTGCGCAAAAGTCACGATACTGCGTATCATGATTTTGCACGAGAGTGCTACTCCCGCGGTCAGCCATCCCGAAGGGGGCTCCCGTTTCTCTTATAAAAGCTTCTCGCAGAGCTCGACCGTTCATCACTTGCCGCATGCCATTAGGCATCCGTCATGCACCTGCGGTGCAGCGTTCTTCACGCAGTGTGCGTCCAACCCCAAGTGAGAGGTAGGACGGGCTGGCCCTCCAGACTGCCAGGTCCCACTTCCGAAAAGCCCTTGTCTGACGACAAGGGCTTTTTTTGTGCCTGTTTTAAAGCATGAAAGAAGTAGCCAACAACTGAGCGTACTGCGCGTCCTCCTTGCGCAAAAGTCACGATACTGCGTATCATGATTTTGCACCACATCACCTAATTGCTTTTAAATGCAAAAGCGCTTGTTCGTTTATCGCTTTAAGCTTTGGGTTCTTTGAGTCTGCTGTCCACAGCAACAACCTTCCGAAAAAGCTTTGGGTGTTATGAAGTGCGGCTAATCCCTTGTTGTTACTATAAGCGTCTTGCCATGTTTTTTGTGGTGGTTGAGCCGCGTTCTCAAGCCATTTAGTCCAATAATCTAAGTCTAAAGACTCTCTAAGCATTAGATACACGGTAGCTCTTACTAACCTGTCAGGTTCGCCGTAATGGTAGAAATGTAGCGTGCTAGGGTTAATCGCTTTTTGTAAAGCCAGTGAAAGCGATTCAAGTGAGGCTTTATCAATAGCGTCATTTAAAGCAAGCTGCAAAACAAGATCAGACGCATGCGCTATTTGGTGTATATAACCAATATCATCATCAAACCCGCTATAGTCGTTTACGTGCACAAGGGAATCTATCGCTGTATCAATTAACTGCTTGCGTTTATCCTCGTTTAAAAATGGCGTTAGCCTGTCAACCCGTGCAACTTCAGCAAGCGACAGTACAACGAAGGAATGGTGATGTACGCTCTTACCTTGCTTGTTTAACTCATCAATCAGCAAGTTATAAACCATTGTCACTTGGTCAGTTGATAGCTCTCCACTGCGTAAAGACGTGCTTAATGTCTTAAAAGCAATATCATCTCTAATAGCAGGGTTGCTTGATGCTAAGCACGCAACGTGTTGATTGAGAGTAAGTGATGTTGCAGCGGTTGTGTCCGCTAACGTAGTGTTAGGAAGTGGACAAGACGCACTTGCCCACTGAGAAAAGCAAAGAGTTGTCGCAAGCGCAAGCAGCATTTTCTTCATAAAACAATTCCATGTAGTAAGTACAGTAACTACATTACGTAAATGTTCCTTTTACTGCTAGCTACTCGCGTTGTTATAAATGGCTAATTTGTAACTAAAAATGAAAGGCTTACGATAGGTTCAGAAAATCCAATATTGGATCTTCGTCGTTATCTCTCCGTTTACTGATTTTGCAACCAACCATCGTCAATGAAAATCCCGAGAAGGTAAAGTAATGTCTTCAAGCCAAGGTGTTCTATCAATTAGCTTTCCAGCAATGACATGAATAACGCCTTCTTTAGAGCACTCTATTATACCATTCACTTGAAGTAATTTGGCTTTCAAAAACGTTTGTTGCTGTGCCCGCGCAGTTGCTTGCCACACGACGACATTGATGTTGCCTTTATCATCTTCCAACGTAAGAAAAGTAACGCCAGCCGCGGTTCCTGGCGCCTGTCTGCCAGTTACGGCACCTAATACTTTTATCACCGACTTGTTTTTCTTGTCGGTAAGCGTGTCTGACCAACTAATATCGTGCAGTTTGTGTTTTTGCTTAAGTAGTGCAATAGGGTGATTATTTACTGAAAGTCCGGTAGCGGCGTAGTCCTCTAGCAAGTTTTCAGCTTCCGAGGGCGGTGCAGCAAGTGTGCTTGATGTGTCTTGATCATCAAAAAGGGGCAGGCTGGTTTGCGTATCCATCATTCGCCAACGTGTTTGGTAGCGATCGCCTGATAGTGTGCGTAGTGCATCAGCACTGGCAAGTGCTTCTAATTCGTTGCGCTTTAGACTAAGTTGTTGAACGTGATTAATACTGCTGTAGCCCTTCGCTGGGCGTAACTTTACCAGCTCATTAGCGCCTTCTTCGCTTAACCCTTTTATAAGGGTTAATCCTAGTTGAAGTTGTTTTTCTTGCCCTTTAATAACCAAAGTGTGCTCAACATCTGATTGGTTTACACAAGGTGCAAATACAGTAATGCCGTGTCGTTTAGCGTCCTGAACGAGTTGTGAAGGTGAGTAAAAGCCCATAGGCCAGCTGTTAAGTAATGCCACGTAAAACTCCACAGGAAAATAGAACTTTAACCAGCACGATACATAGGCTAATACGGCAAACGAGGCTGAATGAGACTCGGGAAAGCCATACCCTGCAAACCCTTTAATTTGTTCAAACAAGTTATGTGCAAAGGTGCTTTCATAACCGCGATCTGTCATGCCTTTAATCAGCTTTTCTTTGAATTCAAAAATGCGGCCGTCTTTTTTCCAACTGGCCATGGCACGGCGCAGTTGATCAGCTTCACCCCCACTAAAACCTGCAGCGACCATGGCAAGCTGAATAACTTGCTCTTGAAATATGGGAACGCCCATAGTGCGAGAAAGCACGCCTTCTACCGCTTTAGATGGATAGGTGATCACTTCATTACCGTGACGCCGAATAAGATAAGGATGCACCATATCACCTTGAATAGGTCCCGGACGAACAATGGCGATTTGCACTACCAAGTCATAGTAACGTCGAGGTTTTAAGCGGGGAAGCATAGACATCTGCGCGCGAGATTCAATTTGAAACACACCAACGGTGTCGGCCTTGCAAATCATGTCGAACACTTGTTTGTCATCACCAAGTTTAGTGATAAATGGAATACTCACTTCACGCGGATACTGCTTATTAATAAGCTGAAAAGCACGGCGAATAGCGCTTAGCATACCGAGTGCGAGTACATCGACTTTGAGTAACCCCAAGGTTTCGATATCGTCTTTGTCCCACTGAATAATGGTTCGCGCTTCCATTGCGGCGTTTTCTACCGGTACAAGGTCATATAAAGGCCCTGCACTAATAACAAAGCCTCCCACATGTTGTGATAAATGCCGAGGTGTACCTAATAGCGCTTCGGTTAGCGTGATAAGTTGACGTACTTTGTTGTCTTGTGGGTTTAACCCAAGGTTTGCAAGCTGCGACTTCCATGGGATAACGCTGTCTCTGCGATTTATTTGTTTGATGACAAAGTCTAGCTGTGACTCGCTAAAACCTAGTGCTTTACCGACATCTTTGAACGCTGATTTAAAGCGATAGCAAATAACGGTTGCGGCTATTGCGGTACGCTCTCTGCCATATTTTTGGTAAATATATTGAATAATTTCTTCACGCCGCTGGTGCTCAAAATCTACGTCTATGTCGGGCGGTTCGTTGCGCTCTTTGGAAATGAAGCGTTCGAAGAGTACGC
>CAYVST010000186.1:0-3634 GCA_964454185.1 uncultured Alteromonas sp. | reverse complement strand
ACTGCGTTGGCGTCATCAACTAGAGAACAAGGTCACTGATAACTGTGTATCTGTTAGCACATTATCGTCTATTGAAAAGCATCAACTAAAAGCAGCCTTTAAAGCGATAGAGCGAACAAATCAAGCGATGGTGATGAAGTTCTCAGGAGGAATTGGATGATAGCAAAGCTACTGTCGTTAGCTGGAAATCTATTTTCTTCTGCAAGTGCGGGTCAACATGCACTTTTCAACAAAGCGATTAGCTCAGCCCGCTTTGTTGCTATCGACCTAGAGCTTACTTCTCTTAACCCATCCACCACGTCCATCACGTCGATTGGTTTTGTGGAAGGGGGGAATGCACGGCTCGATTTATCTCGCTGCGGGTACAGTGTGATTAATACCGCCGCAGATTTAGGACAAAGTCCAGTCATCCATGGGTTAACTCACGACTTACTTTGTCAAGGTGAGCCTTTAGAAAATGCCATTAAAGCGCTTGTTCCTGTTATGCACAACGCAATATTGGTGTTTCACAACGCGAGTTTAGATTTACGCGCGCTAAACAATGCATTTTACGCTCTCGACCTTCCATCACTCGAGGTTGTCTATATTGATACGCTTCAGCTAGCGCTGTATCAGCTCAATAAACAGCATCAGGTATTGCCAAGTGATAGCGCCACACTCGCGATGTGCCGCCAACGTTTAGACTTACCCAGTGTTCCCGAGCACAACGCGTTAGACGATGCGCTTGCCACACTAACGCTATTGTATGCACAGCTTGCTCAATTGGGCATTTCGCAACAAGACTCGTTCAATGTATTGTCACACACCAAAGCACTTGGGCGTTTTCGTCTTGGAAAATAGCGAGAACAAAAGTGCAACCTCCTAGCTCCGAAGGTGCACTCTTTTCAAACTTCCTAGTTAAACCGATATTGCTTAAAGCGCTAAAGTTGGCGCGCCACCTCTTGCGGCAGCAATACCTTGTCAATGACATGAATAACGCCATTGTGAGCATTCACGTCAGCCTTGATAACATTGGCGTTATTTATCATTACACCACTATCGTTTGCATCAATGGTAACTTTACTCCCCTCTACAGTCATGGCTGAAGACAGTTTCACTACGTCTTTCGCTTCAACCTTTCCAGCCACAACGTGATAGCTAAGAATACTAACCAGCACGTCTTTATTCTCTGGCTTTAATAACATCTTAAGCGTTCCCGCTGGCAAGGCAGCAAATGCATCGTCTGTTGGTGCAAACACGGTAAAAGGACCTTCCCCTTTCAATGTGTCTACTAGGCCGCCGGCTTTAACTGCAGCCACTAAGGTTGAGAACATTTTGTCGCTAGCAGCGACATCAACGATATCGTGGTGTTCAGAGGCTTTATGATGACCTGCGTAAACGGGTGTTATAAAAAGCGCGATACATAAAAAACTCAATAACTTCTTCATGGTTGTTTCCTTAATAAAATGGATAGGGCGCAGAGACGTAATGACAGCGAGCTGTCTCATACCAAGCTCATTACGAGAGAGTTGTAAAAGTCGATGATTAACTATCTTTAACAACGCTCATGTACTGAGACCAGTTGCAGAATTAGGACGATAGAGCGATGAAGTGCATAAGAAATGAGATGTAAAAAAAATGTAAACTAATGATCTAGGACTATACTTTTATTATCGAGTAATAAGAGGTGCTAACGATGAATGCTCGAATAGTAATGATCGTGCTATGGCATGCCTGTGTGCATGCCAATCGACAGATAACAAAACGTCTTCGCCTTCACCATCGTTGTTAGACGATTCGCTATTTCCTTTTTATGCCCATTTTCCGGTTGAAACACCAGAGGAAATTTTTCATTTAGATGAAGATGCAAAGCTTTTTGCGCAAAGAGCGGTAAATGAAAGTAGCGTGTCAGATAAAAATGTAAAACGATTGGTAACATCAATTTTCAGCCGCACGGAGCATGGCGTATTGTATAGGAACAGTGCAAACACCACAGCAAACACTACATTTCACAATAGAGCTGCCAATTGCCTGTCTTTGTCGATCATGGCATTTGCGCTAGCTGAGCACGCTGGATTAAACGCTACATTCTACGAAGTCGAGATCCCAGAGTACTGGACGCGGCGCGAAGGCTTCAGTCTATTAAATGGTCATATCAACTTACGTGTATCTATTCCAGATGAACCTATGTTGGTTTCAATAGGTACGTCTTACGCCGACATCGATTTTGACCCTCAGATGATTCAACGTCAGTTCCCAAGAAACGCAGTGTCAAAAGAAAGGGTGCTGTCGATGTTTTACAACAATAAAGGTGCCGATGCTTTGGTCGCAAACAGCTATACACGCGCATATAGTTATTTCCGAAGTGCAGCCAAGCTCTCTCCTGAACTACAGCAGAGCTGGGTTAATTTAGGTGTACTCTACAGAATGGTTGGTGCATATGAGCAAGCTGAATTGGCCTATAGACACGCGCTTACCATCAATGATGGGCACTTAACGGCATGGGAAAATTTGGCCATATTGTATATACATCAAGAGCGAGACGATGAAGCGAAGGCCATTACTAATATGGTGGAGGCTAGACGGCGCTCTAACCCACACTATCATTACATTTTAGGTGAGCAGGCTTACGATGAAGGTAAACTCGCTCAAGCCATAGAGCATTATAAGCGAGCACTGCGCATAGACGATACGCACCATGAAATTCTATTTGGAATTGCGAAGGCGTATCATGAAATAGGCGACGTGAGTAATGCTCAGCGTTATTTGGAGAAAGCGGTCAGACATTCTTCCAACGACCAGGATCGTTCGCGCTACATGTCGAAAATTGCCACAATAGCCAGTAGGTAAACAGGCAAAAAAAAGCCGCAGACTAGCTGCGGCAAAGAATAACACTACAAAAGGAACTTAATTTATATAACGCCCAGCTCACGAAGGCGCTCTTGCAGGTATGACCCCGCAGTATGACGTTCTGAAAGAACAACATCTGGTCTAGGGTGTAAGAACAGCGGCAATGAGATACGAGATTTCGTCATATCAGCGCCATCTGGGTTAACAACCCTATGGGTAGTTGATGGGAAGTAGTGGCCTGATGCTTCTTGAAGCATATCGCCAATATTTACGATTAAGTTTCCAAAATCACAAGGTACTTCTAACCAGCTACCGTCTTGTGCTTGTACTTGCAAACCGGGTTCATTCGCTGCTGGTAAGATAGTAATCAAGTTAATATCTTCGTGCGCAGCGGCGCGGATTGCATCTACCTCTTCATCACCTTTAAGCGGCGGATAGTGCAGAATACGAAGCAACGTTTGATCAGAGTCTTTGATCATGTTGCCTAGTGGCTGACTATAATTTGCGCTTATTTCAGCAGGTGAGTGCTTCTCTATCCACCCAAGTAGCTCTTTTGCTAGCGTATTGGCCTCAGAGTAATACTGAGAGATCTGTGGTAGCAACGCTTCAGGGCATTGGCCCCAAGGGTAATAGTGGTAATACTCTTTAATATCTTTTTTCGTAAAGCCTTTCGCTACCTCAGAGACACTCTGAGGAAAAAAGCCATCTTGTTTACCTTTGTTGTACAGGTAATCATTCTTCTGTTCACTGTCGAAGAAGCCCTGCCAGTTATCGTAAATACCTTGAACCAATGACTGCTGGATAG
>CAYVST010000185.1:0-3645 GCA_964454185.1 uncultured Alteromonas sp. | reverse complement strand
CACGGGGGAAGGCAGAGTAGCTAATGCTATCAGGCGAAATAAACGTGCGGGTAAATCCACCGACTTTTTTAGCCTTCAACTGCCGCGAGAAACACGCGATTTTGTGCCTAAATTATTGGCAGCCGCCCATATCTTAAAGCATCAAACTATTGCCTTTCCAGCCATAGCAAATACGCCTGTTATAACGGTAGCGCCATTACAAAATGGGGTCATTTTTGATAACACTGGCCAATGGAAAGAAGTAGCTATGCTGAACCCAGGGTACAGACGCTACCCTGCCCTTTTAAGCGGGCCTGAGCATATTGTGCTAAAAACCGAGAAAGCCCACAGTTGGGAAAACTATGTAGCATCACTACCTGCCATACCTGATAGCCAATGGAAAACGTACCGCATTAAACGCGGCGACAGCCTAAGTGAAATAGCACAAAACTTTGATGTGACAGTGGCCGATATTCGTACCTTTAATCAACTCACCCACAGCCGAATTCGCGCCGGAGACGAGTTGATTTTGCCCATACCAGCCGAACAGCAAATAGAACATAAGGTGCGCTCGGGCGATAGCTTGTGGATGATTGCCAGACAGTACAATGTGACGGTAGATAAACTAAAACAATGGAATGGTTTAGCCCGCAGCCATTTGAATATTGGCGACACCCTGACGATTTTTCTGGTTCCTTGAGTGATTAATAGTAAATCGTTTGAAAAACATAGAAAAACCGGCGAAAGTCGGTTTTCTTGTATTTGGGGGAAAAGCGAGGTTAATTTGTAAAGTTTGGCTAAAAAACATACATAAGCTATCTTAATATAGAAGTCTCAAGACAAAGGATTCATCTTAAAGCTACTTGTATGAATGGATGTTGATATGGAAAGGAATCTTTCGAAGTTCACCATTTTATGGCGTTTACCAACGAATAAGTACTTTGGTCTTTTGCTGTTTCTTCTAACTATCATTACATGCGTCAGTTGCGCACAAGTCCAAAAGCCAAATTATACAAAGTATGCTCCACCGGCAGTTCTAAATAATAGTTATACCTCTTCGAATGTGGTTGCTACATATTATGGCACGAGTTCTATTCTTATAAGAGATGATTCCACGGCATTTCTTGTCGACGGCTTTTTCTCACGTCCATCAAAGACAAAACTGCTGTTCACAAAATTAGAACAGAAGGATATTGGAAAGATTACAAGGATCCTCGACAAAGCGCTAATATCCAAAAAAGCAGCAGGGGCGAAGGATATCTTGAAAGGCGTTATTGTTGTGCATTCACATTACGACCATGTAATGGACGCCCCTTGCATTGCTAATGAGTACAAAACAAAACTTGTTGGCTCTAGTTCTACACTCAATGTTTATTGCAGGGAGGAAAGCGTTCCCGCCGAGAGAAGAGTTCACGTGCCAGATTTTAAAATGAAATGTGAAGACAAAAGAGCTGAATGCATGCCCGATGAAACTCACCGCTCTGTTGGCATGTTGGGTAACTTCGATATCACGATGATTTACAGCAAGCATGGCGATTATGGAAGCAAATTTATCGACCACCTAATGGGTATTGGGAAGCCCATTAAAAAAGCGCTGAAATTCCCTGCTCATTTCTTGAAAATGTGCGAAGGACAAAGTTATTCAGTTCTTGCGGAGCACAAGCCATCAAGTTTGCGAATTTTGGTTCAGGGTAGCGCAGGCTTCGAAAAGGGCGCCATTGCAGCAGCCACTGAGGGTAAACCCGTAGATTGGTTGTTTTTGGCTATTGGGGGGTTAGCGAAGAACGGCGGAGAGGACTTCGCTTATCAATATTTCGAGGAAACTATTAAAACCACTGGAGCAAGATATATTGTTCCAATTCACTGGGATGATTTTACGCAACCAGCTGAGAAATCCCTTACCCCAGCCAGCGGACTTTTAGGTAATTTTAGTGCTGAGATGCAGTTGCTAGAAGACTTTGTGAACGAAATAGATATGCTAAGGCGTCCAAAGATAGTGCTGCTAGATTTTAATCAACATGTGGAAATGGGCCGTGCACATAGTAATTTAGAAACGGTATATAGGGACTGATATGAAGAATTTGATTGTTTGTTGTGATGGAACTTGGAACGACCAGCAAAATATGGACGACGGTGTACCTGCTCCAACCAATATTAAAAAGATTTTTGACGCATCTATTGATGGAGCTTTAAACCCCGATGAAACGAATGGCATCGAATACCAGTTAACCCGATACCAAGCTGGCGTAGGGACAGAGGGGCTCCTCGATAAGATGATCGGAGGCTTGCTTGGCAAAGGGCTTAGTGAAGACATTCGTGATTGCTTTCAATGGCTCTCAGACAAATACACGGCAGGAGACCAAATCTTTATATTCGGTTTTTCCAGAGGCGCCTTTGCAGCTCGCAGTTTAGCAGGCCTAATTGGGAAATACGGTCTGGTCGATTTTGAAAACAGTATGGGGCCTTCGAAAGCTGAGCTAGTCGAAGAAATTTATACAAAAGGTTACCGAAACAAAAAACCTCTAAGGGATCAAATACACTTTCATCATGACTCAAACAGTGTCTGTTTTCTGGGAGTATTTGACACTGTCGGCGCGCTTGGTATACCAAATGACAAAGAGTTTTTAGAACTTTTTGACAATTCTGAGGCACATCAATTTCACGACACTACATTAAGTAACCGCGTTAAGAAGGCTCGGCATGCTGTGGCCATAGATGAAAGAAGAGGCAGCTTTTCTCCAACGTTATGGTCTAATGAAAACGCTCATCAAAACGTTAAACAGGTTTGGTTCTCAGGGGTACATTCTGATATTGGAGGGGGTTATAACGAAACTGGTCTTTCTGATTGTACGTTAGACTGGATGCTGAGAGAAGCGCAGGAAGCAGGTCTTCAATGTAACGAAGCAATCACTAAGCAAATTAGTCCAGATCCTAAAGGCGTTCTGCATGACTCTCATACTGGGGTCATGAAAATATTGAGAACGGCTCCACGAAGTATTCCAAAACTAGAAAACGGTAACCAACACATATCAGGCTCTGTTCTTCAACGACTCAACGACCCCCCAATTCACCAAGCTAACTACTTGAAGAGACGTTTTTTTGAAAATGGTAAGGTAGAAGTTGATGTTTATGCCGTTCATCGTTGGTATTGGACTGGCATATACTTAGAGTCGGGCAAAACATATAAAGCTTCTGCGATAGGTGAATGGTTAGACGCTTCAATAGTATGTTCACCTCAAGGGGTGAAAGGCGATAAATTTCAACTCGGGGAAATCGCCCATAAAATCGGTGATTTTCTTGGCAGCCTTGAAACTATTTGGAAGAAGTATACCGAAAACGAACGTGCAGATTTTTTTATGACAAAGCGAGAAGAAAACGCTGATTGGTTCGAATTGATTGGTGCAATAGCAAATGGTCAAAACCCAGACATTGATGGTACTCACGATACGCTAGAAAAAATTAGAATATTAAAAGAAGATACGTTCGAGGTAATTAGCTCTGGTTATCTTTACTGTTTTGCCAATGACGCATGGGGCTTCTATCACAATAATAGAGGTTATGTAACACTGACAATTGAAGAAATGAATTAAACAAATAAAAAGACCGGCGAAAGCCGGTTCTTTTATATTTGGCGGAGAGAGAGGGATTCGAACCCTCGATACGCTA
>CAYVST010000184.1:0-3662 GCA_964454185.1 uncultured Alteromonas sp. | reverse complement strand
ACAAACATAACGGCAACAGTCAGTGCGATAGGAGGGAGTCCATCGTAGGCATAAAGCAATGCAACGTACACCACAGCAAATACGTTGACGCCTTTAAGGGCAAAACGACACAACTTACGCATACCGAAGCGCATTACCATGGTGCCGTTGAAATACGATGCCAATCCGATTGAAAATGCAAGAATTGCAAAGATATACGGGAACCAATCTCCCATTTTGTAATAAACGGTAAAGATAGTTTGTGAGGCGCTTAGGTAAGCGAGAAACGCACCAAAAATACAGCCCATTGCAAACGTATAACCCATCACTGAAGGGTGAGTAAGGATAAACTTTGATGACGTGAAAAACGCCTCCCAAGAAAAAGTTTTGCGCTTTGCACGCGGCAGGGTTTCACCCTGGCGTGAGAAAAACCACAACCCCGACATAGTAGCGACCACTAAAAAGAGCGTAAAAATATGGAACCATGAAAATAGGTCCATTACCGTTTGACCAATGATGGGGGCCAGCATTGGCACCAATATAAATACCATCATAATAAATGACATTACGCGGGCCATGGCATCGCCCACGTACAAATCGCGAATAATTGCCATGGAGGCAATGCGTGGCCCAGACACGCCAAACGCCTGAATAATGCGCCCCACCAGCATAGTTTCAAGGTTTGTTGCCATCATGCACACAAAGGTACCTAGTGCAAAAATGCATAGCCCGACCAAAATCGTCAGTCTGCGCCCGCGGCTGTCGCTAAACGGTCCAAAGAACATTTGGCCAAACGCCATGCCTACAAAAAACACCGTAACGATAAGATGAGTTTCGCTTGGGTTGGCTACATTAAGCGCGTCGCCGATTTGTATAAGTGCCGGCAGCATGGCATCAATACTTAACGCCACAAGGGATGTCATTGTTGCCATTAAGGTAACAAACTCAAACAAACCCAAAGGGGGCTTTGTAACAACTGCTGTATCTTCAGATACGCTACGTGATGTCTGCGGCATAAAATCTCAAATCTGAACCAAATAGAGGAAACTAAAAAAGCGCGTAAAGACGCGCTTTCAAAGTTCATAGTATAACCTATCCATGGTCAAAAAGCCGCCAACAATGGATGTTTCTGTCGCGAAAGCTAGCGGCTTTAGCGGTTTACTCGCCTTGCGAAACGGCTTTATTTTCTTTATTTGCTAAATGATTGTGATGTAAGTATGTATCCAAAAACATATCCATTTCTTCAAAAAAACGATGGCGATTACGCTGAATCGACAGTGAGTGATCACCGCTTTCTAGTTCAACATACTTAAACGTCTTATCGTAATTCTCTAGTTCTTCGGCCATATACTGACTTTGTAGAGGACGAACAATTCGATCTTCATCGCCGTGAACCAGCAAAATTGGGGTTTTGATGCCCTTAGCATTGTAGTACGGAGAACGCGCTTCTAAATCGTCGAAATCATCACCAATTTGGTTTTTGACGAATTCATTATTAAGAAACTTTCGCGAATGGATAACGATATGCTTCAATGAACTCACACCAGCAAAGCTGACCGCACAGTTAAACAAATCAGGCGTTTTAACCGTTGCCATTAGGGCCGCATAGCCACCATAGCTCGCCCCGACAATACACATATTGCCGTGCTCAGCATACCCTTGCTCAACCATCCAATTTGCCGCATCAGTAATGTCATCTTGCATAGCAAGACCCCAACCCTTCATCTGGCTTTGAGAGAAGCTAAATCCATATCCTTTTGAGCCCCTAAAGTTTGGGCGTAAAACCGCATATCCTTTATGGGTGAAATAAGCTGTCCAATAGTCGAATCCGCTGAAATCTCGCGCACCCGGTCCACCATGAGGGTGGATTATTGTAGGGAAAGGACCTTCCCCTTTGGGCAGAGTTAAATACGCTTCAATTTCAACACCATCTCTGGCGCTATACTTTATGAGCTGGTGAGCCGACAATGCTTCCGTACTAATTTGTGGATACTGCTGGAATAAGAAACTAAGGGATGCTTTTTTCCGATTACCTAGCAAAAAAGCGCCTGGCTTTACGTCAGACTCTGCGTAGACAATGTACACCTCTTCACTGCTATTGAAGCTCATTAGCGTATTCTTAAAATCAGGTAACCCCTCATCAACACCTTTCTGGAGCGCAACGTAACGATCGTCCCAATAATGACGCCCATTATGCCAAACGCCTACTGCATCATTGGTTACAGGTGAGTAAATGAGTTCCCCAGTCACATCATAGCCAGCATCAGAGAAAACTTCTTTGTGCTCATTGGTTTGCAAGTTTAGTTTAAAGATAGCTTGATAATCACCCTTGTAACCTCTGTAGTAGAGAATATTTGGGTCTTTGGCAAAACCAAGAGGGTATACCCCTTTTTCGGTCATAATGTTATGCGAAAACAAGGTACGCCAACCATCGCCTTCCTTTAAATAAATATTCTGCTCGCCAGTATCAAAATCAAGGGCTACTCCAACGCGCACGTTGTGTTGCCTGTCCGTGAACCAGTCCCTGATTTTTTTCTTACCTTTCATTACTCTACTCGTCGAACCAGTATTCACGTTAACCTTAAACACAGTAGGTAAACCCAATTCCGTAGCATCTAATTGCAGTAAAATATGTTCAGGGTCGTCGTCGAGCCAATCTATTACATCATCTTGAAACTGTGGTGTATGGGTGGGGTTACCCATCATTCTCTTCAATTTTTCCCATCGAATAAGGCCAAAGGGTTCTTCTCCCTCTCCATCGAAACGTATGCTGAGAAGTCGCGTGTCATGCACTTTCGTTGAGCCTCTGCGTGAACCATACCTAGCGCTCACTACAAGGCGTTCGTTATTAACCCACTTGTACCAACGAATTTTGACGTTCTCGTTATCAGACCGAAGTAACAGATACTGTTTACCTTTAACGAGATCATATGTTGAGAGAATAGAATAATCATTTTCTACAGAGATATTTTGCACAAACGCAATTTTGTTTCCATCTGGAGAAAGTACTGGGGTTTTGAACGATGGTAGAGCACTGAACGCTTTGTATGGCGGCTGAGTGTCACTCTGCTTTTGCTTTGCTTCAGAAGCCATTACAGCATTTGTAAACGTCAAAACAGTAGCAATAAGCACCCAGCAATATGCGGGCATGTTTAACACAGACATAACAATCCTTGTATTGATGTCCCAATCGGTTCATTTTAATTTGATCTATTAGGAACTAGTTTGTATCACAAGTTTCTTAAAGGTAAGAGTATACGTGTAGCCGCTATACGATTTCTAGATTAACGCTTCTTCTGTTATAAAAATGCCGTAAGCAGCAAGTTCATTTGATCTTCATGCAAACTATGCCGTTACAAAATACAATTGTGTTATTATCCAAGCCAAGAGAAACAAAGGTTTCGTGACCACATATTCTATTTCGCCATCTAACGTTTTTGTAAGGAATCTGTTTATTCATGGCCATTAACCGCAATGGCAACGTTGCATTTAGATTTTGCTTTTTTCATCTTTTACTCAAAAGTTTAGGGCAGGTAAAATCGACTTTTCAAACTATATCAGCGTTTGTTTTTTTCTATTTTGCCGCAGCTATTAGCTGGGCGCAAACACCAGTCACCTACGACATAGCAGGCGTTGAACAAGACAATATACGCAAAAATATACGTGTTCATTTGAGCAATCTC
>CAYVST010000183.1:0-3760 GCA_964454185.1 uncultured Alteromonas sp. | reverse complement strand
TAACCATCGCGTTAGATATCATGGGGGGCGATCATGGTCCCCCTGTTATCCTTTCCGCAGCCATAAAGGCTATCCAGTTACATCCTAATGTGCACTTCACGCTTTGTGGCGATGAAGACGTTATTCGTTCAGGGATTCAAAATCTAACCCCAACTGAGCGAAAGCGTGTCTCCATTAATCACTGTTCCCAAGTTGTCGACATGGGTGAAGCCCCAACATCGGCACTTAGACACAAAAAAGATTCCTCGATGCGCCGTGTTATTGAGCTTGTCGAAAGTGGCGACGCTGATGCATGTGTAAGCGCGGGTAATACGGGCGCGTTATTGACATTGTCTTTCTATCTACTGAAAACGCTATCAGGCATAGATAGACCGGCGCTCATCAATATGATGCCAACCACGGGGCATCACAATGTTTTTCTTCTCGACCTAGGCGCAAACGTCAACTGTACCCCTGAAATACTATTTCAATACGGTGTAATGGGTTCTGTACTGGCGCAAGAGGTCGCAGGTATTGCTCATCCACGCGTTGCATTATTAAACGTAGGTGAAGAAGATATAAAAGGTAACGCCCAGGTAAAATCCGCTGACCAGTTATTTAAAGATGCGCCTGGTATTAACTATATTGGTTATGTCGAGGGTGACGACATATTCACCGACCATGCCGATGTTGTTGTTACCGATGGTTTTACCGGCAACGTTGCGCTTAAATCAAGCGAAGGCCTTGCTAAACTTGTTATAAACGAAGTAAGACGTCAATCACAGAAGAACTTCTATACGCGCTTACTTGCGAAAATTGCTTTCCCCTTACTGAAATCTGTCTATAACAGCGTGAACCCCGACCAGTATAACGGTGCGAGTCTGATAGGATTGCGCGGCATTGTTATCAAGAGTCACGGAAATGCACAAAAAGACGCCTTTTATTATGCCATTGTGCAAGCAATGAAAGAGGCAAACATGCATTTACCGGAAAAGATAAAAACAAAGATAGAAACGGTATTGTTGGAGCAGCTTTGAGCAAATATTCACGCTTTATAGGAACAGGTAGCTATTATCCCAGTGAAGTGCGTACAAACGCCGATTTAGAAGTAATGGTGGACACCAGTGATGAATGGATCACTGACCGCACGGGCATAAAAGAGCGACGTATAATTGGAGCAGATGAAACCGCTGCTACTATGGGCGCAGAAGCCAGTAAAAAAGCCATTGAGATGGCTGGCATCGACCCAAAATCCATTGACATGATTGTGTGCGCGACCACCAGCGGTCGATATGCGCTTCCTAGCACAGCATGCGAAATTCAACGTATTTTAGATTTAGACGGTATTCCTGCTTTTGACGTAGCGGCAGCCTGTGCTGGGTATTGTTATGCACTAAGCGTTGCAGACCAGTATATTAAATCGGGCATGGCAAAACGCATCTTGGTTGTGGGCACTGACTGCCTCAGTCGCCTTGTGAATCCAGAAGACAGAACGATGGTTATTCTGTTCGGTGATGCGGCGGGTGCAACGATCATCGAAGCCAGTGATGAGCCTGGTATTTTGTCAACGCATATCAACGCATCAGGATCACACGGTGACCTGTTGTATGTTGGTAACCCAACGCGTGGTGACGAACAGTCAGTACACGAAAATTGGGGTGTGATGCGTGGCAATGAAGTCTTCAAAGTTGCTGTGACCAAACTCTCGGAAGTGGTCGAAGAAACCTTGGCTGCAAACGGTATGGAAAAATCTGATCTTGACTGGTTAGTCCCACACCAAGCAAACTTTAGAATTATAAAAGCGACGGCAAAAAAGCTGAATATGTCGCTTGACCAAGTTGTGCTCACCTTGGAGCAATACGGCAATACGTCAGCGGCAACGGTGCCTACCGCACTGGATACCGCAATTCGCGACGGACGCATTCAACGAGGACAGCATTTATTGCTAGAAGCATTTGGTGGTGGTTTTGCGTGGGCATCGGCACTGGTGCGCTACTAAAACACGTTTTCAAATTTGGTTCTCTTGTTCCTAGCAACAATTATAAATAATAAGGAATCTTCATGACAAAAACAGCCTGTGTATTTCCAGGGCAGGGCTCGCAAAGTGCGGGCATGCTAAAAGAGTTGGCAGAAACCTCTCCTGTAATAGAAGCGACGTTTAAAGAAGCGTCAGACGCATTGGGCTATGACCTATGGGACTTGGTACAAAACGACGCCGATGGCAAATTAAACGAAACGCACGTTACACAACCAGCATTGCTTACCGCAAGCGTGGCAATTTGGCGTGTTATTCGTGAGCAGGGTATTGATGTAGATTATTTGGCCGGCCACAGTCTTGGTGAATATTCAGCCCTTGTTTGTGGTGGTGCCATGGATTTTGCTGATGCGGTCAAACTAGTAGAAGCGCGCGGCAAATACATGCAAGAAGCGGTACCTGCAGGTGCCGGCGCGATGTACGCAATCATTGGACTTGAAGATGCAGCGATTGCTGAGATATGTCAGCAAACGGCTATTGCTACCGGTGATGTTGTCGCGCCTGTAAACTTTAATTCACCAGGCCAAGTGGTAATTGCTGGTGAAAAGGTGGCGGCCGAGCAAGCTGCAAAAGCGTGTAAAGAAGCCGGTGCGAAGCGTGCATTGCCATTAGCGGTAAGTGTGCCTTCTCATTGTGAACTAATGCGACCAGCTGCGGATAAGCTTGAAGATGCACTATCTTCTTTAAACGTTCATGAACCTGCAATCAACGTCGTTAACAATGTCGATGTAACGATTGAAACTCAAGGTGATGCTATCAAGAACGCGCTAGTGCGTCAGCTATATTGCCCGGTTCAGTGGACCCGTTCGGTTGAATATCTTGCCGCTGCGGGCGTGGAACGCATCATTGAAGTCGGTCCTGGTAAAGTACTCACAGGGCTAAACAAACGAATTAACAAAAGTCTTGAGTCAATTGCTGTTAATACACCTGATGGTGTGGAAGCATTAAAACAATAAGGAAACGCAATGAGTCAATTAGACGGAAAAATTGCATTAGTCACCGGTGCAAGTCGCGGTATAGGTAAAGCTATCGCTACACAATTAGCGTCTCAGGGGGCAATTGTTATTGGCACAGCAACCAGTGAAAGCGGCGCTGATGCCATTTCTAGCTACCTTGGTGAATTTGGCGGTAAGGGTCTTGCACTCAACGTTACTGACAAAGACAGTGTTGATGCGGCTATCAAAGCAATCAATGAAGCCCACGGTGGCATCGATATCTTAGTAAATAATGCCGGTATCACCCGCGATAATCTGCTAATGCGCATGAAAGATGCAGAGTGGCAAGATATCATCGATACTAACTTAACCTCTATATTTACTCTGTCAAAAGCAGTACTTCGCGGTATGATGAAGAAGCGCTTTGGTCGCATTGTAAACATCGGTTCTGTTGTCGGCAGCGCTGGAAATGCGGGCCAAGCGAACTATGCCGCTGCAAAAGCGGGCGTTATCGGATTTTCTAAATCCATGGCGCGTGAAGTTGCATCTCGCGGCATCACCATTAATGTTGTTGCGCCTGGTTTCATTGATACTGATATGACAAAGGCGCTAAGTGACGATCAAAAAGAGGCCATTTTTAAGGATATACCTGCGAATCGTTTAGGTGAACCTGATGAAATTGCCGCCACGGTTGCTTTTTTAGTGAGCGACGGTGCTGCCTATATTACAGGCGAAACTATCCATGTAAATGGTGGAATGTATATGGGGTAAATTCGCAAAAATTGCGAATTTTCCTTAGTTTGGGGTGGTA
>CAYVST010000182.1:0-3919 GCA_964454185.1 uncultured Alteromonas sp. | reverse complement strand
GATTTAAAAGAAGATAACGACGCCCTTCAGGGAGAGCTCAGCGTGTTTTGCTCGGTTACGGCCAGTCAAAGCCATTTGCCAGCCATGCTGCGTCAGTTTAGGCAGCAACATCCTGGTGTTGATATTCGACTTATCACAGGCGACCCCGCCCTTGCCATTGAAAAGGTGAAAGGCAAACAATGCGACCTTTCAATAGCCATTTATACACCTGATATGCCCACCGACCTGCATTTTACCGCCCTTGATAATGTTCCTTTGGTACTGATTGCACCAAGAGAATGGCGACTGACTACGTTAAGTCAGCTGGATTGGACAAAGCATCAGGTCATTATGCCTGAAACAGGGCCGACGAGGCGTACGGCGTATCATTGGTTTGCCGAGCACGGCATACGGCCGAATGTATATGCTTATGTGGGGGGGAACGAGGCCATTGTGAGCATGGTAGCATTAGAATGTGGGGTAGGCTTTGTGCCTAAGGTTGTGCTGGATCATTCAAGTATGTCCAGTGCCGTTACGCAAATTCAGGTAGATGATATAGAGCCATATGCTTTGGGGCTATGCTGCTTACAGGACAAACAAAACGAGCCCCTGATCAACGCATTTATGGAGCTAAACGCTCAGCGCTAGTTTGCGCTAAGTTGCTTTATCAAGTTATCCAGCGCCCTGTAGCCAAGTGCCTCTGCAATGTGCGTGCGGCTCACCGCCGCTTTTTCGTCTAAGTCAGCAATAGAACGGGCCACTTTCAGCGTGCGGTGAAATACGCGCATCGATAAATTAAGTTGTTTGGCCGCTGCCTGTAAAAACTGAAGGTCAGCACGCGAAAGCTTGCATATGTCTGCCAGTTCCCCAGCATGTAGTGCACCATTGGGTTTGCCTTGTCGCATGAGCTGTTTGTTGCGTGCAGCCAATACGCTTTTCTTGATAGTAAAGAGAGAATCGTCAGGTTTATTCGCTTGTTCGGGTAAGTCATAGTCGGGTAAACGTGGCACTTCGACTTGAATGTCTATTCTATCTAAAAACGGCCCTGACAGCCGGTTTAAATAGTTAAGCTGTTGCTGTGGAGTGAGCCGGTTATCGTCAATGTCGCCTGTGGGGCTTGGGTTCATAGCCGCAACCAACTGAAAGTTAGCCGGGTATGTGGCGCTGCCTGATGCGCGCGACAGGTGTACGTCTCCGGTTTCAAGTGGTTCACGCAGCACATCTAGTGCTTTGCGTCCAAATTCGGGTAGCTCGTCCAGAAATAAAATACCGTGGTGAGCAAGTGATATTTCGCCTGGAACGGGGTGCGACCCTCCGCCGGTTAAGGCAACCGCTGAGCTTGTGTGATGTGGTGAACGCAAGTGGCGCCGAAGAAATTGTTCAGCGTTAAGTACTTCACCTTTTACTGAATGAATAGCCGCAACTTCAAGGGCTTCCTCTTCCGTCATGTCGGGCAAGAGTGATAACAGTCTGCTCGCCAATAAGCTCTTACCCGTACCTGGAGGCCCTACCATCAGTAAATTATGGGCGCCGGTGGCGGCAACGATAAGCGCGCGCTTGGCTTGCTCTTGCCCGATAATGTCATCCCAGCCCATTGACGCGTTTGTTGTACACACAGGCACAAAAGGTTGCCCTCTAGCGAGCTTTTTATTGCCTGCTAAGTGTTCATATACCGAGAGCAAATCGAACGCGGGGTATCGGGTAGCATGCGACACAAGGGCTGCTTCAATGTCATTATCGCCAGGGTATACTAATGGTATATCTTCGCTTGCCGCTGCCATGACTACCGGAATGAGGCCGTTAACGGGTTTTATTTCGCCATTAAGGCCCAACTCGCCAACGAAAGCGAGATTGAGTAGTGCTGTGTCAGAGACATATCCAGACGCCGCTAAAATACCGACGGCGATAGCCAGGTCAAATCGCCCCCCAAATTTTGGTATATCGGCCGGCGCTAGGTTGACGGTGATTCGTTTGGCTGGAAAGTCGAACCCACTATTGATAAGGGCACTGCGTACTCTTTCTCGCGCTTCTTTTACGCTGGTCTCAGCCATGCCGACGAGCTGGAAAGCAGGCAAGCCATTGGCAAGATGGATCTCTACTTGTACCTCGGGCGCAGCAACGCCCTGCCCTGCAAATGTTTTAACTACCGCCATGCCCATTGTGGCTATCACCCTTATGTTGTAAGTAATGAAAAACCACAACTGTAGGGTTGTTTGGCTGGTCGATGAACTGTACTTATGGCGTTTTTTTACATCGAAGCAGTAAAAAGTTTTTTAATGATGGTCGTTGTAAAACACAGGAAGCTGCCAGTGCCATCGCATAGCGCCCAACCGCAGTAAAACAGTTGTCACCAAAGCCGCAATACCACACCACTGTGTGGCGACATCCATTTGTAGACCCACACCATACACTACACCCCCCGCTATACAGGTCATGGCATAAAGCTCTCCATTAAGTACCAAGGGGACTTCACGACAAATGACATCGCGCAGCAAGCCTCCAAACACGCCTGTTATTGTGCCCATAGCAACAGCCACCGCGATACCAGTGTCGTTCGCGAGCGCTTTTTCAATACCCACCACGTTAAATAGGGCAAGGCCAAAGGCGTCGGCTATAAGCAAGTAGTGATAGGGAAAACGTGGGCTAACACGTAGCCATACAATAGGAATAAAGGCCGCGATCAATGTTGTATACAGATAGTCGGTATCGGCTATCCAAAATACCGGAACATCCAACATAACATCACGCAGCGTGCCCCCGCCAATTGCAGTAGCGCTAGCCAGCACCACGACGCCAAAGCCATCCATACGTTTTTGATATGCCATTAGGGTTCCAGATATTGCGCATACCGCAACACCTGCTAGGTTAAGCCAGTGAAACCAATCAAACATGTTTACAACCTTTAGTTTGTGCTCGCTAAAGTAACTATCGTCTATGTATTGGGACGACTCGAACGCTAAAATTTGAAATTTGACGTCGAACTTTGCCAATGCCTTATAGATTAAAAGCGCTTGGATATACGGCAAAATACTTGATCAGGCCTCATGTTTCATGCTATTTCTTTGCCCAATGTCACTACGCAGGTTATTCTGCGTGCTGAAATATGAGGCAAAGCCATAGCCTCAAACGAACAACATTTCATTTTTTCAGTGCCAATGGATTGCGCATTGATAGTCATATATATCATTGAAAACAAGGGGCTATTTATTGGTCGCCGTGTTTTTGTCCTTCGTTCTTCACGACTGAATACGGTTTGTTAAACGGTAAAGCTGAAGAAAAGCGGAACTGGTTAACGCCGGTTTACATGTAATAGTTACGTTTCATATAAAGGCCAAATGGCCCAAATTTTACGGGAAGAACTTATGCCTAAGTTACGCTCTGCAACTACCACGCAAGGTAGAAATATGGCGGGTGCTCGCGCTTTGTGGCGAGCAACTGGAATGAAAGACTCTGATTTCGGAAAGCCAATTATCGCTATTGCGAACTCGTTTACGCAGTTTGTACCCGGGCATGTGCATTTAAAAGATCTTGGTCAGCTGGTCGCTCGCAGCGTTGAAGCCGCTGGAGGCGTTGCTAAAGAATTCAACACCATCGCCGTAGACGATGGCATTGCTATGGGTCATAGCGGTATGTTGTACAGCTTACCTTCTCGTGAAATTATTGCTGACGCAGTAGAGTACATGGTGAATGCGCACTGTGCTGACGCTATCGTATGTATCTCTAATTGCGACAAAATTACGCCTGGAATGCTTATGGCGTCTATGCGCCTTAATGTGCCAGTTATCTTCGTTTCTGGCGGTCCTATGGAAGCTGGCAAGACCAAGCTTTCCGACCAGTTGATCAAGCTCGACCTTGTTGATGCCATGGTGGCGGCAGCTGATGACAAAGTTAGCGACGCTGATAGCGAAGAAATTGAGCGTTCTGCATGCCCAACGTGCGG
>CAYVST010000181.1:0-3930 GCA_964454185.1 uncultured Alteromonas sp. | reverse complement strand
TTGTAGTAAGTGCCATATTGCCCTCTCTGTCTTTGAATATCATCGACCGTTACCTTGTTGCCTGTGAAGATATTGGCATTACCCCACTTATAGTCTTAAACAAAGTGGAGCTTTTAAGTGATGATGAACGCGAAACCGTTAAGGCCCAACTAAAAACGTATGAAGCGTTGGGCTATGAAGTACTCTTCACTAGCTGTAAAACAGGCGAAGGCATTGATGCGTTGAACGATTATCTTAACGACAATATCAGTGTTTTTGTTGGCCAATCAGGCGTAGGAAAATCTAGCTTAATCAACCAAGTGCTGCCTGACGCAGATGAGTTAACCGGAGAAATTTCTGATAACTCGGGCTTGGGTCAACACACTACGACAGCAGCAAAACTATTGCATTTACCGGCGGGCGGTGACCTAATCGATTCACCTGGGGTGCGCGAGTTCGGCCTGTGGCATATACCTACCGAGCGCATCACTTGGGGTTTTAAAGAGTTTAGGGATTACCTTGGGGGTTGCAAATTCAGAGACTGTAAGCACCTTAACGACCCTGGCTGTTTGCTAAGAGAAGCTGTTGAAGAAGGCAAAATCAGCGCCGAGCGCTTTGAAAGCTACCATAGAATTCTTACAACGATGGAAGAGCAACGCCCTAGTCATAGCCAACCACCTGGCGCATAGCGCGCTCTTTGCTAAATAACCGCTGCTTATAGCTAATTTGTCATATCCATAATGTTAAAGTTGCCCGAAGCTTTTTCAGTTGAGGTACAATTGCTGCGTAAAAGAAATGGAGATATTTTGTGTTAGATTGGCTTAAAGTTAATTTACAGTACGTTACCCCAAAACATTTGCTGTCTCGCGTTGTTGGCAAGCTTGCTGAAGCTGAAATGGGCAGCGTTACCACCTTTTTCATCAAGACGTTTATTAAACAGTACAACGTCGATATGACCGAAGCGCTGTACGAAGACCCTACGCATTACCGCAGCTTTAATGCATTTTTTACGCGCCCGTTAAAACCTGATGTGCGCACCATTGATGACAATGACAATGTTCTCATTCATGCTGTAGATGGCACTGTCAGCCAGTTTGGCGATATTAATAGTGACAGTATTTTTCAAGCGAAAGGCCATGATTTCAGCCTTACTACTTTATTAGGCGGCAAGCCTGAAGTCGCAGCGCCGTTCAAAAACGGTAAGTTTGCAACTATCTATCTTGCTCCGCGCGATTACCATCGTATTCACATGCCTGTTGAAGGCACGCTAACCGACATGATTTATGTACCGGGCGAATTGTTTTCAGTAAATCCGCTGACTGCGCAAAACATCCCTGGCCTTTTCGCACGTAACGAACGTGTAGTTGCACTTTTTGATACACCGGTGGGTAAAATGGCCATGGTACTTGTAGGTGCCACCATTGTTGCAAGCATTGAAACCGTGTGGTCTGGTACGGTAACACCACCTGCAGGTAAGAACGTGCAGCATTGGTCTTACGAAAAAGACAGTGAAGCAGCAGTTAAGCTTGAGAAAGGCGCGGAACTTGGACGTTTCAAACTTGGCTCAACCATTGTTGTGTGTTTTGAAAAGGACATGATTGAGTTTGAAGACATGGCGCCAGGCATGGTGACACGACTTGGTGTACCCATGGCAAATATGCTTAATGTATCCGGTGATATTGAGACTGACTCACTATCAAAAGAAGACCCAGATGAGGGCGCTAACAGCTAACTTATGGATGCTGTTAAAAAGAGTCTCATATCACTTCACTTAACGGTGATTTTACTTGGTGGCACGGCGCTTTTTTCAAAGCTTGTGCCACTAAGTGCTACTGATATTACTTTGGTGCGTTCAGTTTTTGCCTGCCTTGCTCTGTTCGCTTTTCTAAAACTGGCTAAAAACAAAATTACGCTTAACTCCAGAAAAGACTACACGGTCGCTATTGTGCTAGGTGTGTTGATGGCGCTTCATTGGGTCACCTACTTTGCCGCCATGCAATATGCAGGGGTATCTGTGGGCATGATAGCGCTGTTTACTTTCCCCGTTATCACCGTATTGATTGAGCCCTTTTTTGAGCGTGTACGGCTTGTGTGGCAAGACATCGTCTCGACACTTACTGTCGTTTTAGGTGTTTATTTGATCGTACCAGAAACATCTTTGGAAAATGATATAACGCTGGGGGTTCTCATTGGTGTTGGTTCCGCAGTGTTGTATTCTTTTCGGAATCTTATACACCGTAAACACTTCAAACACTATGGCGGTGCCCAGGCCATGGCGTGGCAAACACTGGTTATTACCATTCTCCTAATCCCTTTTGGCAGTGAGAGTATTGTTGGTGCATCGAGTAGCTCTTGGTTAATGCTTTTACTACTAGGTACGGTTTTTACCGCGCTACCCCATGCGTTAATTGCAGCCAGCCTTCGCCATTTAAGGGCCAAGACATTTTCATTGATTGCTTGTATGCAGCCGCTCTATGGTGTTTTTCTTGCAGTAATACTGCTTAACGAGGCCCCTACGCTTAGCGCTTTAATTGGTGGTGTGCTTATTACATCAGCGTCAGTATATGAAACACTTAATGCTCACAAGCTTCACAGCAATACTTCAGATTAAGGTGATAGACCATGCGCATCTATGCTCATCGTGGTGCCAGCAAACAAGCACCTGAGAACTCACTGAAAGCGTTTAAACTAGCATTCGAACAGCAAGCTGATGGTATTGAGTTTGATGTGTATCAACATGACGGTGGCGTTATCGTGTTTCACGATAGAACCCTTGTTCGCCGAACAAAAAAGAATGGATATTTACTCGATACACCATGGTCAGTTCTTAGTACGCTGGATATTGGTGATGGAGAGCATATACCCACGCTGGCCGACACGCTCAACACGGTTCCAAACGGCAAGTGGTGCAATATTGAGATAAAACACCTAGTCAATGTTAACCATTGGGTAAGTGAGGTAAAGAGTGCGGTATCCTCAAGCCAAGTGGATGTAAATCGGTTATTGATTTCATCGTTTAACCATCACTGGCTCAAAGATATAAAGGCGCTGTGGCCTAAGGTTAAAATTGGCGCGCTATCGGCAAGTTATGAATTAGACTGCACCGCAAGTGCCCGCGTATTAAACGCCTATTCGGTTAACATTGCGCTTGATGCCGTTGATAAGTCATTTGTTGAGACCGTGCTAAACGCTGGTTTTCATGTTTACGTGTATACAGTAGATGAACCACGTGACATTTTAATGCTGGCTGAATGGGGGGTAACGGGTATTTTTACGAATGTACCTGGCACAGCGCGCCAAGTGTTAGCTACGCGCTCTCAGTGACCGTACGAGAGCGCAAACATCACTCGAATACGCTATTTTAGCTCGGTAGAAAGGTGCTCTGAAAAAACGGTGTTTTTGCAGCATTTGCACTGGCGACACAAACGCATGTTTATCCAATGCCCTGCAACAATCAGCATTGCTCCAAGCGCAATAGTAAAAGGCTCAAACTCGTGGCCAAAAATATCTTTAAACCAGTAAATAGCCCCACCGGTGAACAAGAGTGCTAGCGGATAAAACTTTCCATGATAACGCAGTGCACCACCAAGTAAGGCTACCGCTCCTACTACAATTGAGAACGTTAGGATTGTACGTTCAAACCACACTTGAGCAAAAAAACTTGAACCGATAAGAGGAAGCAACGGGATAAGCACTGGCAATGCTAGACAATGCAACGCACACAAGCTCGACACCCAAATGCCAAGTTTGTCTAATTTTGTTGGATTATCTTCGATTGGATTCATTACCGTTATTACCGATGCTTCTCTAGAGACGTTATATTATAGCAAACTCACCCTGAATGAAAAACGTCCCTTCATTAATTTTTTTGATCTGAGCGAGAAGAAAATTGACTAATTGGTTAGCGCTTGGCATTAATCCTCTTGCGCAAAGTCGCGCAAGTGATTAAAC
>CAYVST010000180.1:0-3940 GCA_964454185.1 uncultured Alteromonas sp. | reverse complement strand
ATGGCTCTAAGCCCCTCTTTTATTGGAAAGAAGCACTGGCGAACTCGAGAGCCGAGATTATTGATTATCTTAACGAAAGCATTAAAAACGACGACTTCCAACTTACATGCCGTAAGGTCAGTATTCCTAATTCAAATTTCAAAAAAAGAGAATGCCGAACTGGGTACGACAAGCGTATTAGAGAGGAAAAATATATAGACGGCAGGTTTTTTGGTGGTGACTTTTTAGCTGGACAACGATCAGCAGACTTGGGTTCTACAGAACTAAGCAAAAAGCATGAGGAACAAGTCGCTATTGTTCAACAGTTATATGTTGAAGATGAAAAGTTTAGACAAATGTACGACAAACTCCAACAAATAGAGAAAGGCTTTCAAGAAGCGCATAACAAAACGTTTGGTTCACTAAGCCAATATGACGAGAAGTCTGAGGAAAGTGCTAACTAAGCTTTAAGTTCGTTAAAAGGGGCTTTTTTCGTGATATTGCAAATATATAGCGGTTATAGAATGTACTAGTTCTGTATGCTACTATTTTTTTATCGTTGCAGTGTAGCACACTTTAATTTTTGGTTAATGGACTAACTGCAGGTATAAGTAGCACCTATGTATAGGAAATATAATGAAGTATGTTATCCCATTAACGCTTAGTGCACTGCTTTGCGCATGTGGCGGTGGTTCAGGTTCTGACACACCACCTCCAACTCAAACGCCCGACAATAGCGGTGTTCAATCTCCCCAAAATAACGCACCTGTTGCAAGCGATGATAGTGCCGAAACAATTAACGGCCAATCGGTAACAGTGAACGTATTGGGTAATGATAGCGACGCTGACAATGACGATTTAACTATTGATAGTGTAAGTCAACCGTCAGATGGCACGGTGAGCATTGAGAACAATCAGCTTGTTTTTACACCCAGCAACGCATCTTTCGCTGGCACGGTTAACTTTAGCTATACCGTTTCAGACTCAGAAGATAGCGCAAGCGCGAATGTTAGTATTACCGTTAACCAGGCGGTTTCTTTTGACGGTATTGTGGTTGGTGCAGAAAGCCTGAACGGCGTTTCAGTGCGAGTGGAGATAGGCGAAGAGTCTTTTGAATCAGATCTAGATACCGAGGGCCGTTTTGCGCTTGACTACCAAACGAGTGTTGTAGATTCGC
Source organism: uncultured Alteromonas sp. (assembly GCA_964454185.1). GTDB lineage: Bacteria > Pseudomonadota > Gammaproteobacteria > Enterobacterales > Alteromonadaceae > Alteromonas. Next base: position 2,784 of record CAYVST010000180.1, on the reverse strand, counting down.
GCGACGTTTCATTTGCGCTCATGCAAGACCAAAAGCTTTTGTATGTGGGTACTCCACTGACCTTTGACAACATTGTTGCGCGTCGAGGCAGCGACGTGTTGTTTTCATATCAGTCACATAAAGAAATGCTTGTTTCGCCTGTGTCTACAGCGGTTGAAGCCCTTCGTTTACGTTTAACTAGCGCAGACCAACAGGCTTTTGAGGCGCAAATCGATGGCGACACATTGCTACAATTAGCAGCCATTAGCTCACTTATTGCTAAGGGTGAATTAACCTCTCAAGACACACTGTTTGACGTGCTAAACGACGATGCACAATTGGATGCGCTAGCACGGTCTCTGCTATTGGATGATGAAGCGATTAGTGTTGATTCAGAAAACCAAAATGGTGTTGAAGGTATAGTGGCTGTCGGCACTCGACTTCAAACGGAAATGGATGAAGTGCGAAGCCTAGTTGCTCCCCTAATTCGTATTGGCACTGACGCGCAAACCAACTCTGCATTGCCTGCTGCGTCACAGAGCGCACCTTTACAAGCCAACTCATCTGTTAAAAAGACGACAGCGAACACCGAGTTATTGGCCGACTATTACCAATTAAAGCCAAGTTATGAAGGTCGTATTGCTAGTTATAATTTTGTGGGTGCACAGCTTACTCTTATGCAGGATGGTTCCGGTACATATTTCGCAGAGCATGCGAGCTCAAGCGTTAGCTGGGAAGAAGGTAGCGAGGACTTAATTGTCACGTTAGACACCCCCATCCCTATCGAGTTTGACCTAAGCCTTACCACGCTTAATGTTAGAGGGTTAATTGACCCAGAGGTCTACTCAGAAGCAATAAACCGACTTGGCAACGTAAGTTACACCACTTTTATGAACAGCTTCACCCTGACCCGGTTGTTCAATGGTGAGAACGTCGACATCATCTCAACTGACTTTGAAGTAAATGTAAAAATTAATGAAGACCCAGACTTCCCGCCAGAAACCTATGAGGATGCGCGCGAATTGGGCGTAGACGACTACTTACGTACACTTACTCAAGATTTAGAATACGTAGAAACCGCGCTGCAAACAAAAATTCCATTCACTGCTGAAGAAGTCACTGGCGTATGGGGTTTTGCGATTGCAGGTTCTGCACCAGTACAAAGTAGCACAAATGGAGACGTACGAGAGCTTGCCGGTGTATTTGCCGACTTAGTGACATTTGACGCAGACGGCAGTATGCAAAGCCAGTTCCATGACAAAGCGGGTACATGGCAAATCAATGACGATGGCACGTTGACAGTAAATCAAACTGATGGATATGAAGTAACCTACACGCGTATTTCTCAAGACGAACAAGCCAATGGCATGTTGATAAGAGCAAGTAATCAAGATGGTGCTAGCTTCAGCCAGTTTCGTATGGCCATTAAACGCTCAAGTGATCAATTAGACTTGTCACTAATGCGCAAGCCTGAATTTTTATGGAACGGAAACTGGGGACTGAGTAACCCCAACAACTACAACGCGGACGGTAGTTTTAAAAACACAGGGTATTTCGGCTTCCAATTTTCGGATGACGAGACAGTACCTAGCTATTTACTTGGGTTCTTGTATCGAATAAACCCTGAGGTTGAAATAGTGATTAGAAACAGAGCGAGACACTTGGTAGAAGGTGAGAATAACCTTGTATACATCGAACGACGCTCTAGCGAGACCGAAATAGCAAACGCCGACTGTGATGCAGATGAACCAACGTGCCGCACCTGGTTGAGAAGACAATGGACGCCGTTAGGCCAAACAGAAGACAGATATTACGTATTGGAGCACTTTTACTTTAATACTGACCTAATATTTACAGGCAACCCTGACGCTCCGCTTTATTTCCAACCTCGCGGACGCGTTATCTTCTACGAGAAACTGGATTACCCAGAAGGCTTAGTAGAATAAGCTATCTATCGCTAAAACAGGCATAAACACGTGTTTGCCTGTTTTAGCCCCACTTAATTCATTAATTGAGACAAGCACTGGCATCGACACGGCCGGTGCTTTTCATACCGTAGAATCAAAAAAGCCCCACTAATGCGAGGCTTTTAAGAATGGTGCCCAGAGGCGGGGTCGTAACGCGCTGTGCAGCAGCATCGACACCTGTCGGAGCTGAAACAAAAAAGGCCTCGCATTTCTGCAAGGCCTCCAATGATGGTGCCCAGACGGGATCGTAACGCGCCAGGCACTGGCACCGACACGGTCGGTGATTTTAATACCGCATGATCAAAAAAGCCCCTACATTTCTGCAAGGGCTTCTAAGAATGGTGCCCAGAGGCGGGGTCGCAACGCGCTGCGCAGCAGCATCGAGACCTATCGGAGCTGAAACAAAAAAGGCCTCGCATTTCTGCAAGGCCTTCAATAATGGTGCCCAGACGGGATCGTAACGCGCCTGGCACTGGCATCGACAAGGTCGGTGTTTTTCATACTTTAGGATCAAAAAAGCCCCTGCATTTCTGCAAGGGCTTCAATGATGGTGCCTCGACCCGGGATCGAACCAGGGACACGCGGATTTTCAATGCAAACAGCTATCTCAACAATTTGATTTAATTCAATTTTTCATTTCTTTGCAAAAACTTTGCAAATCACATCATTTCCTGATGTACTAGTCGTATGGCTAAACAGATTGCTCGACACGACATCAATGACGAACTGTATATCTTTAAACAAGATAACAGCGAACGGTGGTATGCGCGATTCATACTGACAAACCACAAAAAATGGCTTTGCAAGTCCACTAAAAAGAAAGATAAAGACGAAGCCA
>CAYVST010000179.1:0-3956 GCA_964454185.1 uncultured Alteromonas sp. | reverse complement strand
GCGATAGCAACGCGGCTGAGTTTTGCTTTGAAGTTCATGTGTGTGTTTCCCTTTTTGTTTAATATTCTTTGTTTAACCAAAGAGTGGGCAGAGTGTTCCCATCTGAGGCTCTTGACAAGTTTAGACCGTGACAGATTGTCGTAAAGCTTCATGTCAAATTTATTACAATTTTACGTTTTTATTTAACACCAACTGCCCAAGGCTACTGACTTTGCAAAAAAATACTTGACCATATGGTCAAGTTAATTTACTTGTTATTATTATCGTCAATCTATTGCGATTGGATGACTCTATTCTTGGCAGACGGGCGACTAATAAACAGCGTTTAATAAAAATCAGGTTTACCCATAAAAATAAACCAATTATCAAACACTTAACACTTTAAAATAAATTTACCTATTGCATTAAATAACCTTAACTGATGAAATCCCTACATAAATCGTTAATTCATTTGGTCGTATTTTTGACTAATTTTAGAATTGTTGCCTCTGGAAAGTGGATAATTTTTGTCATCGCTGCTATCGCATGCGGTGTTTTAAGCTATTTACAAAAAAATACGAATTACAGCGACATCACTCCTCAAACTGGGCAATTTTTATACTGCAAAACCGATTTAACTGGCAATAGTGACGTGTTTTCTGTCTATGTTACCGACGGACGCATCGCCGAAATGGCCAAAGAGCGTCTTTGCAACGACAAAACTATAAAACGTCAGTATGGTGAGGTAAAAGTAATCGTAGGTCAAAGCGACTACGACACGTTTAGGTATATAAACCATGGCGTGGTTGACTTGGCGCTCGTTAAGAAGAATGTAGTAGACGCCTTTGGTGCAGACCAAATTTACGGCCTATCTCGTGTTGCGTCGCACCCCAACTATAGTGCGTTCTTTATAGCTCTGCGCGAACGGCCGCAATTAAGTAAGGAATACCTGCTAGGTAAGAAGATTGGTTTACTTGATTATCCAAGTAGTCGTTCAGGTCATATAGTCCCGAAAAAAGTGTTGCAAAACTTAGGGTTGAGTGACGACAATGTGGGTATTGTTTATTACAGCTCTCACCAAGAGTTGCGAAGAGCGTTGCTTGCAGGTGATGTTGACATTATCTCTTCTTACTGGGCAGAAGATGACAGTAATAGATTTTCAAAGAACTATGCGACGCCACTTCAAGAAGACGTAAGCGGAATGCAGTGGTTCTTAAAGATGCAAACTCAAAACACCGACCTATTTTGCGCAATGCAATCCGTTGTACATGAAATCGCAATGGCGCACCCTCGTCCATATTACAAAAATATTACACTTGAAGAAGGGTGTAACAAATGAGTATGCCCAGACTAAAAAGGCCACGCCGAATTGCCCTAAACTGGGTATTACTATTTGCAGGCTTCCATTTTATTGCACTAATCGCGCAGTATATGGCATTCAAAGCGGACATCCACGAAGCACAAGATAAGGTCGAACGTCGAGTTAGCCTAGACAGTGCGTTTTTGGACGTGGGTAATGACACGCTTAATACGCCAGTGAATCAATTTGCAATTTATCGCTACATAGACAGGTTAAATAAAGCACTAAACGCTGAAAGCTATCCCGTATTGATAAGCCACATTCAAGAAGTGGGAACACGATCGCAAGATTTTTCTCACTATCCTGATGTTACTTCAACACTATTGATGAATGCAGAGCAACATATCGTCATAGAGATGCGCAGCATGTCGCCTTTGAGCGGGTTAGGGTTCAGCTGGATTTCTCTTGCTGCTTCTCTCGCGGTTCTACCGCTTTTCGCAGTCGCGACAAAACGACGCAGAAAATCACAACTTGCAGAAGAGGAAATCCTCCCTCCTGTTCCCAAGCTTATTATCAATTTAAAAGATAAGACACTGTCTAACGGCGTTGACGATAAAGTTGTCGCACTTCAAAACAAGCCGCTGTGCTTTTACACCGCGTTGGTAAAATACTGTATCGATCATCCGAACCAGCCACTACCGCCACATAAAGATGTACCGCATGAACTGATGATTCTGGCAAATAAGAGTTTTGGACGCCTTATCGAACTTGGTCATACCAAACGAAAACGGCCAGACTTTAATGCCAACCTAGACAAAACGCTTAGTGAGATTCGTGCGGCATTAGACGATGTATTTTCGGGCTTCAATGAAGAAAAGGAAATATACTATCCGCCGAGAGCGCAAGGCGAAGGTTCTCGTTCAAAGCAGCATTCTTATGCGCTGCCTGAGATAAAACTAGAGGATATTGAAATTATTGGTAATTGATATAAAAGATAAATAAAAAACTGACCACTTGGAAAACTTTTTGTCTTTTTTCAAACGCCCTGCAACGCCTTGAAAATACAATAGAGTCAAAGCAAAGACCGATCCAAAAACGAATAACTTGTGAATATTACATTGATTCGCGAGGCCTAAACGCGTATCTTTGCACCAAGAAAACCAGCTTTATAGTACTATGCAATCGCCATTAATTATTGCCATTTCTGGGGCTTCAGGCTCTGGAAAGTCTCTTTTTACAAAAAATTTGTTCAACGGCTTCAGTGCGCAAGGCCGCCCTGTGCAAGTGTTGCGTGAAGACCATTACTACCGCGCACAAGATCACTTGCCCATGGAGCAGCGTGAGAAGAACAACTATGATCATCCCAATGCATTTGAACACGAGCTTCTAAAAGCACACCTTCAAGCACTACGAGATGGTCAACCAATCGACTATCCGCATTATTGCTACAAAACACATACTCGCCTTCCTGAAACAGAGCGACTAAATCCTGCGCCTGTTATTATTTTGGAGGGGATCATGCTGTTAGCACGTACCGACTTACTGCCTCTATATGATGTTAAGATATTCATCGACACGCCACTTGATATCTGTTTAATGCGTCGAATGATGCGCGATTTAAAAGAGCGTGGACGTAGTATTGAGTCGGTAGCAAAGCAGTACGAAGAAACTGTAAAACCCATGTACCACCAATTTATCGAACCGAGTCGTTTTACTGCTGACGTTGTGGTGACTCAAGGCGGTAAAAATCAAATAGCATTAGATGTGATTAAATCACACATTCAGCAAGCGCTTCTGTAAGGGAATTCACATATGGTTAGTTTATTGGGCATCGCGCTCCTGTTGGCTATTGCCTTCGCATTATCATCGGCGAAGCGCAGTATTAATTGGCGTACGGTGGGTGGCGCTTTTGCTATCCAAGCATCAGTAGGTGCTTTCGTCCTTTATTCTGAACCAGGTAAAGAAGTATTGTTAAAGGCTACGCAGTTCGTCGCCAATATTATCGCTTACAGCCAAGAAGGTATTAACTTCTTGTTTGGCCCTATTGGCGACAAATCTATTGCCTTCATTTTTGCGTTTAACGTGCTCCCGGTCATTGTGTTTTTCTCAGCGCTCATTGCCGTGCTGTATCACCTCAAAGTGATGGGTGTGATTATCAAGGTAATTGGCGGCTTTTTGCAGAAAGCGCTGGGCACAAGCCGTCCGGAATCAATGTCATCAGCAGCCAACATCTTTGTTGGGCAAACTGAAGCGCCACTTGTAGTACGTCCTTTCATCCCTCATATGACAAGTTCTGAACTGTTTGCCATTATGGTAGGTGGCCTTGCGTCAATTGCAGGCTCAGTTATGGCAGGCTACGCAGGTATGGGCGTTGACTTAAAATATTTGTTGGCAGCCAGCTTTATGGCTGCACCAGGTGGTCTATTAATGGCAAAAATTATTTTGCCTGAAACCAGTAAACCGAATGAAAATTTGAATGACGTAGACGCAGAAGATACCGGCTACGCCAATGTATTTGATGCTGCCGCTAGTGGCGCAGCATCAGGCATGCAGCTTGCGTTAAACGTAGGCGCCATGCTACTCGCTTTCATAGCACTTATAGCAATGTTTAACGGCCTTGTAGGCTGGACAGCAGCGCTTTTCGGCTATGAAAACGTAACGTTTGAAGGGATCCTGG
>CAYVST010000178.1:0-3999 GCA_964454185.1 uncultured Alteromonas sp. | reverse complement strand
CTGCAAATACGTTAGCGGCCCTGCTGGTAGCACTGTTTTCAGCTTCACCACCAGAGAATTCTTGAATGGTATAGTTAGCCAATACACCAAACCCTGATGCCCAGCCAAGTTCACTTTCGAAGCCAGACAAGTCATATTGCACCGCAAATTCGATACCTTTTTGAGTTGTTTCTCCGGTATCATTAATCTTGGTTTCAGTGCCAACACAAACACCTGTACCAAGGTCGGGACCAAACACGTTGATATCTGCGATCGGGTTAAAGATACCGCCACCTTCACATGGATCAGTGAGGTCCCTGTACCCTGTAGTTGGGTCTTCAAATGGGCTTACAATTTGATCCACAAACAGGTCTTTGCGGGTTTTGTGGAAAATACCCACACTAACCACACTGGCCTCGGCAAAATACCATTCTGCAGACAAGTCATAAGACACCACTTTTTCAGGCGTTAAGCCTGGGTTACCTATAGCCACATTAGGGTTCGGGCTTGTGCTGAACGTCACCGATGTCGATAGGTCATTAAAGTTGGGGCGACGTATATCTTTACCTGCACCAAAACGCACTACTACATCGTCAGTAACATCGGCAACTATATTGACACGTGGTAAGATAAAGTCGTAGTCACCTGTGTTGGTAACACGGGAAACCAACTCGTTGCCCTCGTCATCTATAGTGATGGAGTTACCCACAGAAGTAACATCGGTTTGCAAATAACGTACACCGAAGTTTCCTCGGAACATCTCATACTCAAAGTTAGCCTGTGCATAGAGCGCGTGGGTTTCTTCTTCTATATCGAAAAAGCCTGAAGAGCTTGCTGTAGGTGCGCTAAGACTTCGACTAGACCCATGTGCTTCCATAGCTTGTTGTAGTGTTGCCAACACGCCTTCAGGATCTGAAGCAACTAGCTCGGGATTAATCAATAGGAAATCTTTTACAAATAAACTACGACCATCTGCTTCATTAAAGTTGTCAGGGCCTGCCACCAACAATTCTGAAAATAGGCTGCCTCGCGGACTGTCGTCCATAGTTCGAAGACCCACACTGGTGCCTATATCTTCGCGTTTACTGCCCGATTTATTGTAGCGATAACCAAAATCTACCGAGGTGATCATGGTGTCGACGAAATAAGTAAAGTCAAAGCGCAAGGCGTCTTCAAAGTTCTCTGTGGTGTCACGTCCAATGTTCACATCTCGCAACACAACGTTGTTGGGATCGAGTAGTTGCGAAGCCGTAGGCGCGTACTCCGCCCCTTCCGCAATACCAAATGTCAAAGCACCGCCAGTTAAATCATAGGCAAAAGGCACACTGTTATCATTGGCACCACCGCCGTCTAAAGGCGCGTTAGGGTTAATGAAGTTAAGCGTAGTATTGAAGCTAGGTGTGGTCGTATCTGAAGATGAAGAAGCGATTTCAGCGAACACCTTCCACTTTTCACCTTGCCATTCACCGCCAAGCCTAAAGATTTTGCTATCGGTAACACGTGAGTTGGTATCACTAGAGAAACGCAAGTTCGGATCATCATCATCGTTCTCTAGGTTTACTGGAATAACGCCACGAAGCGCAGCTTGGATTGACCCTAAGTTAGTCCCACCTAGAGATCCAAAATTGATTGTTTCAAATTCATCAGGTACAGAAATATCATTTAACGCGCTAACGCCTGATGCTTGAACCCGTGAACTTTCCTGTAGACGTTCTTGATCGTTAATTACCGCATCAAAAAAGAACCGCGTGTTGTCGTTTGGCGCCCACTCAATTGTGCCCACCAAGTTTTTGGTTTCATATTCAAAGTTGTCATAGTCTTGCACGAAGAACTGTATTGGTAAGAAGTCGAACGCTTGTGCACTGGCAAAACCACTGTCTGTCGCCACTAAATTATCGCGGTCAGCACGTGGACGAAAAGCCGTTACGTCTTGCTCTGAATAACTACCGCTAATGACGATTCCGAATTTACCATGGTCAGTATCCCAATTATCGCCAAAGGTACCGGAGAATCTTGGCTGAAAATTACTGTCTGTGGTTAAGCTACTATTTTCGCCCTGAACACGGATAGCCGCGAGTTGCTCATTAAGCTGCAAGGGACGTATTGTTTTTAAATTAATGGTACCGCCGACTGAGCCTTCAATGGTTTTCGCATCAGGTGACTTGGTCACTTCAAGGCCAGCTATGATAGAAGCAGATACATCCTCAAAGTCGATGCCGCTTCGCCCTGCACCCGAGCCTACTGTCGACACACCGTTAATTTCTGTACGGTTTGCATCAGTACCGCGTATTTGTACGCCTGTACCTACACCCGCCTCACGAGTAATTTGAATACCGGTTATGTTTTCGAGCACTTCAGCTAAGTTTTGGTCAGGCAACTTACCAATATCTTCAGCTTCAATGACTTCAACAAGGTTATTTTGATAACGTTTTTCGTTAAGCGCGCTGGCAAGAGAGGCTCTTATCCCAGAGACCTCAATAACTTCAACGTCCTTTTCAGCACTGTCTTGTACTTCTTGAGCGTGTGTAATTAATGGCTGACTCAATGCCGAGGCCGAGAGTATTGCCAACGAAATTTTAGATAGTTTGTGTCCCATGAGTGTTTCCTTCGATGGATAGTGAGACAAACAACACGTCTATCTCTAACCATGTAAATAAATTTTCAACCCAATACTCTCCAACCTGTCTTACAGATTTTTAACAAGAGCGCAACAAAAGTAATCTATATGACCATATTGGTCAACACAAAATACACAAAAATCACACAAATTAGCCAACAAATTGGACTTACCAATATAAAGGAAAACAATAAAAAACCAATAAAAACAATAACAAGAAAAGAAAGCACAGATAAAAAAGAAAAAAACAGAGCTCAAAAAGAAAAGCAATTGGTAATACAAAAGTATATATAACCCATTAATAAATGGGATCTCACCGATTTACACAAAGCAGTATGAGAACGCAATTGCGTATAGCGGTGTACCTGATTTCTTGGTACGTTTAATTTATCAACAGAAAACAGCGCTGTAGAAAATGACGTCACAAGGTAATACATCGACTAGCCAATCAGGCTTCTTTGCTGAATCAGGTGAATTAGGAGGAAGCCACCCGCAGTACGCAGAAATCTGCACTGCGCTTTATGAGCGAGAGTTAATAGCACTTTCTGTGGGTAGTCTAAGCAATACCTCTTTATTAAAACGCAGAATTGGCGGGCTGCCGCATCATATTCGAAGCGTTGCTCGTTTTATGGTTATCGCAAAAAACATTTCTCCTCAGTCTCCTTTAGAAATCGATACACATAATGGCAGTTGGTTTGCTAAGCAGGCCTCGACGTGCCCGGGCAATAAACGAGATGATGAAAAATGCGCGTTGTGGTATGCCAAAAACGGTAACTATGGTCTCGTTGTTCCCGTATTGGTAAGTACAATTGAAGGGTTCACGATAGAACTGGATTCTATTGACGTTACAGACCAAACTAATAACAAGTTACACCTGAATAAACATGGCTGGTTCAACGCATCAGGTATACCTTCTGATATTGACGACAATACGCCGCCTTGCCATCACTTACTTAAGCCTACCAAGGCAATAATGATAAGTGCATGTTGCGGCCATAGCTGGACTCATAAAAGCAGGACGTTTCCGCGGGCCTTGTCTATTCGAGAAATGAGACTTTCTACTCAAATTAATTGGAAGGACTATACCCTTCCCAAACAAGAAGCGAATAAATAGACAAATAAAAAGAATAAAAATTCAAAATAAAACTATTCAAGTCGACCAAAAAGTTAGTAACTTCATCCTACTAACATGATTTCACCACCCACTAACCGTCGAAATACCACTCAAAAATTAACAAAAGCACCGATTTACATCGCAAAATTAGGATATACATCCTATTTTTTGGAAAGATATGTTTTATACACGAAAAATATAGTCATTATCGAAATCAATGGTTGACCTGTTGCTCTCACATGGTTACATTGTCGCTATCAACTTGGTCAGCAAAGAAACAACAGCACAT
>CAYVST010000177.1:0-4027 GCA_964454185.1 uncultured Alteromonas sp. | reverse complement strand
TAACGAGTCTGAAAGGTGTTGCAATTGCAGCACCTTTCGCGTTTCTGGGCCTCTACTTTTTTCGTAGACCCGTCACGTGTCCCCTTCAAATAGTTGCATTTGTTTTTTAACCTGAGGCTTAATAAGCCACCGAAAAAATTAACAGGAAGCATCATGGCTCTAATTGATGATTTAAAAGAAGCACAAAAAGACGCAATGCGCGCGAAAGAGAAAGTACGTTTGGGTACAATTCGCATGGCATTGGCGGCTATTAAACAAAAAGAAATCGACGAGCAAATTACCCTGGACGATAGTGCTATTTTAGCGGTATTAACCAAGATGGTTAAACAACGCCAAGACGCAGCGTCTCAATACGATGCCGCTAATCGAGATGATCTTGCAAGCAAGGAACGAGAAGAAATCACGCATATTGAAGGTTTCCTTCCACAGCCCTTGACTGACGATGAGCTAAATACACTTATCGATGAGACAATGGCAGCGACTGGTGCGTCTGGTATGCAAGACATGGGTAAGGTAATGGGTGCACTTAAACCGCAGGTGCAAGGCCGCACTGATATGGGTGCACTAAGCGCAAAAATTAAGGCACGCCTTAACGCCTAGTGGTATATGTTTGTATAAACATGTACTGCGTAATACAGAGCGATTAACACTTGGTTAGTCGTTCTCATTTTACCACTTCCCTGTTACAGTAACTGTCGTTTAACGTTTTTGACTCCCCATGGCCGGAAAAATACCTCGCGATTTTATTGATGATCTACTTGCTCGTACCGACGTGGTCGAGGTGGTTGATAGTCGAGTTAAGCTTAAAAAAGCTGGTAAGAACTACCAAGCTTGTTGCCCATTTCACAACGAAAAAACACCATCGTTTACTGTAAGCCAAGATAAGCAGTTTTATCATTGCTTCGGCTGTGGCGCCCATGGCAACGCTATTTCATTTATCATGGAATTTGACAGACTGGAGTTTGTTGAAGCTATTGAAGAGCTAGCTCGCTACCACGGCCTTGAAGTGCCTCGTGAGAAAGGCAGTCGACCTGCCATGAGTCAGGAAAAAAAGCAGCAACAGCAAGATGACTATGCGGTAATGGAACAAGTTGCGCGCTTTTTTCAACATCAGCTACGTCAAAATAGTAATAGCAAAAAAGCTATCGACTATCTCAAGAATCGCGGGCTCAGTGGCGATGTTGTTAAGCAGTGGGAAATTGGTTATGCGCCCGATAGTTGGGACGCACTGTTAAAAATATTTGGAACCGATGCTCAGCGTATTAAACAACTTGTCGACTTAAAACTGGTTAATCGAAATGACCAAGGGCGCACTTACGATTTCTTTCGCGATCGAATTATGTTTCCCATTCGCGACAAACGAGGCCGGGTTGTTGGATTTGGTGGGCGAGTGCTCGATGACGGCGGCCCAAAATACTTAAACTCACCCGAAACGCGAATATTTCATAAAGGCAGTGAGTTATTTGGTTTTTACTCTGCGCGCCAGCAAAACCGAACGTTAGATACGGTTGTTATTGTGGAAGGCTACATGGATGTAGTGGCATTGAGTCAGTTTGATATCAATATTGCCACTGCTGCGCTTGGAACAGCGACAACGCCTGAACATATTCAAATGCTAGTAAGAGCCACTTCGCATATCGTATGTTGCTACGATGGTGACCGCGCGGGTAGAGAAGCGGCGTGGCGTGCGTTGGAGAATGCACTTCCTGCACTTAAAGACGGCGTGCGGCTATCGTTTTTGTTTCTTCCAGACGGTGAAGACCCAGATACAATGGTTCGTCAGGTGGGTAAAGATGCATTTATGGGTATGCTGGATGAGGCCATGCCCCTGTCACGTTTCTTTTTTGAAAACTTGCTTAAAACCCATAACGTGGGTACGCCAGAAGGCAAGATTGCACTGAAAAAAGCCGCCATGCCGCTCATTGAAAGCACGCTGGGTGAAGATCAAAAACAAATGCTGCTAGAAGAGCTCGCAAAGCACACGGGTGAATTTGACCGATTTAAACTGCAGCAAGATATCTCAAAAGCAAACCAGGGCGCTAAAAAGGCATACTCACCTAACCTCACGCAGGTGAACAAACCTAAGCTATCTCCACTTCGAATGCTTATTCGCCTTTTATTAGACAAACCCGAATTAGCCGCCCAATGCGACGATGTACAAATAGGCATATTTGCCGGTAGCCAAGCCGCGGGTATGGATTTATTGCGTGACATACACGCGTTCTGTTTATCAAATCCCAGTGCAAAAACAGCACAGCTTGTTGAAAATTTCCGCGGTCATCCCCACTCTACCACTATCGCGAAATTATTGTTACAAGAACACTTGGTAAAAGACGAGGATGCTGAACGGGTTTATAACGACAGCTTTGCTCGCTTACTAGATGGGCATTTTGATAGCCGCATTGAAACCTTAATTTCACGCTCGCGGGTTCATACGCTAACTAAAGCGGAAAAAGAGGAATTGACCCTGCTCATGAGGGAAAGACAGAAAAGCTAGCCCTATCTAATGGCAAATACAGTACTGTGATTTTGTAATCAAGCACTGGCTAAAAATTCGGCCACTAATCTGGTAAAACCACCGCGAACTCTGCTATACTGGCTAATTCGCTGCACGTGAAGAAAACTGCGTAATGAATAGTTCACGCAAATATGTTGCAGCAGTGCGAGTAGCAAAGATTTAGCCGAACATAACGGGCAGAACCAAACCCGAGCAGATGTGCACCGCAACAGCTTACAACGCTGCGTGGCATCGAGCAGAAACGGCCTTGATACAAAAGCATGACTACAGCAGATAGGGAACATACCACCGTGTATGTTGTCTTTTCTATTGCAAACTTATTGAATGTGAGAAGTGTAGGTTATATGGCGCAAAGCAAGCAGTCTCAGATTAAACTCCTGATTGCAAAAGGTAAAGAGCAAGGTTACTTAACCTTTGCAGAAGTTAACGACCACCTGCCGCAAGACATTGTCGATTCTGATCAAATCGAAGACATAATCCGCATGATTAACGACATGGGAATTCAAGTTTCTGAATCTGCTCCAGATGCAGATGAACTTCTCATGCAAGAAGCAAATGCCGATGAGGATGCTGCGGAAGCAGCCGCACAAGCGCTTGCTACTGTAGAAAGTGAAATTGGCCGTACAACGGATCCTGTACGCATGTATATGCGTGAAATGGGCACCGTTGAGCTACTGACTCGTGAAGGCGAAATTGAAATTGCCAAGCGAATTGAAGATGGAATTAACCAGGTTCAATGCTCAGTGGCAGAGTACCCTGAGGCCATCACTTATCTACTTGACCAATGGGACCTTTACGAAGCAGAAGAGATTCGCCTAAGCGATATCATTTCTGGTTTTGTCGACCCTAACGACGAACAAGATTTAGCGCCCACAGCCACGCACGTTGGTTCTGAGTTATCTGAAGAAGAATTAGATGACGAAGACGATGACGAAGATGAAGATGACGACGACGATGATGATAGTGGCGTAGACCCAGAGCTAGCGCGCGAGCGCTTTGCTGAACTACGTGAACAGTATCAAAAAACACGTGCTGTTATTGAGAAGAAAGGTCGCGCACACGCAGACTCTCGCGAACAAATTAACGCGCTAAGCGATGTGTTCAAAGAGTTCCGTTTGGTTCCTAAGCAGTTTGATCGCATGGTTAGAAACATGCGTGAAATGATGGACAAAGTGCGTATCCAAGAACGTCTAGTCATGAAGTTCTGTGTGGTTAACGCGAAAATGCCTAAGAAAGATTTTATTAAGGCATTTGCTGGAAACGAAACGTCTTCAGCATGGTTGCACGAAGCGGTTAAGTCAGGCGCACCTTACGCGGCCGACTTGGCAGTCAATCAAGAAGAGATTGAGCGCTGCATCAGCAAGATGAATCAAGTTGAGCAAGAAACAGGCTTGGTTATCGCTGATATCAAAGATATCAACCGTCGTATGTCAATCGGTGAAGCGAAAGCGCGTCGTGCGAAGAAAGAGATGGTAGAAGCTAACCTTCGTCTTGTTATCTCAATTGCTA
>CAYVST010000176.1:0-4095 GCA_964454185.1 uncultured Alteromonas sp. | reverse complement strand
GACCAGCGATTAAACACACAAAAACCCGTGCCAAGCACGGGTTTTTTTTTAACTAAATTTAACGAGAGAGTGTCATGACAAATCAAGTAAAAATCTTTGATACCACATTGCGAGACGGTGAGCAGGCCTTACCTGCGAGCTTAAGTGCCAAAGAGAAGTTGCAGATTGCACTGGCGCTCGAGCGTTTGGGTGTCGATATAATTGAAGCAGGGTTTCCTGTGTCTTCTCCTGGGGACTTCCGCTCGGTGCAAATGATAGCGAAAGAAGTGAAAAATTCTGTCGTTTGTGGTCTCTCTCGAGCTTTACCCGGAGACATTGACGCATGTGGACAAGCATTGAGCGTAGCCGAACAATTTCGAATCCATACGTTTATTGCAACGTCGGAAATTCATGTTGGCGCCAAGCTTCGTAAGTCTCAAGACGAAATCGTAGAGATGGCGGTTAAAGCAGTAAAACATGCGAGACAATACACAGACGATGTAGAGTTTTCGTGTGAAGACGCTGGCCGTACACATATCGATTATTTATGTCGCATGGTTGAAGCCGCCATTGAGGCGGGTGCCACAACCGTCAACATTCCAGATACCGTAGGCTACACCACACCAACTGAGTTTGGCGGTATTATTCAGCAGTTGTTTAATCGTGTACCAAATATAGATAAAGCAACCATTTCCGTGCATTGTCATAACGACTTGGGCTTGGCCGTTGCAAATTCATTGGCAGCGGTAGAGCAAGGTGCGAGACAAGTTGAATGCACCATCAATGGTATTGGCGAGCGAGCGGGTAATGCGTCTCTAGAAGAGATTGCCATGATCTTGCAAACACGCAAGAACATGTTGGGATTCGAAACCAACATCAATTCAGCTGAAATATCGCGAACGTCTAAGCTTGTAAGTCAGCTTTGTAATATGCCTGTACAAGCCAACAAAGCGATTGTGGGTGCCAATGCATTTAGTCACTCATCCGGTATTCACCAAGACGGTGTCTTAAAAGCGCAAAATACCTATGAAATTATGACTCCGGAGAGTGTGGGTATTAATAAAAACAACTTAAACCTTACATCTCGTTCTGGACGCCACGTTATTAAACACCGTTTAACTGAGCTAGGTTACAAGGCTGAGGATTATGATTTAGAAGCGGTCTATGATGCTTTCTTGAAGTTAGCAGATAAGAAAGGCCAAGTGTATGACTATGACCTTGAAGCCTTACTGTTCTTCGACAAGCAAAAGCATGATCAAGCGCATTTCCAGTTACTTTACCTTCAGGCAAACTCAGGCCGTGAAATTATTCCAAGTGCTACCGTTAAAATGAAAGTGGGCACTGAAGAAATAACCCAATCTAGTATTGGTAACGGCCCGGTAGACGCAGCCTATAAAGCTATTATGGCTATCTTGGGGCATGAAGATTTAGAAGTTGTAGATTTCAAATTAGATTCAAAAGGTGAAGGTGCTGACGCTTTGGCACAGGTGAGTGTGATAGCAACTTACAAAGGTCGTCGTTTTCACGGTATAGGCCTTGCTACAGACATCGTCGAAGCAGGTGTTAAAGCCCTTATTTTCGTATTAAACAATACTTATTTAGCTGACAAAATCGATCAGCAGAAAAATCAACAAGAACGCGTTGCAGGAGTTTAAATGAGCCAGTATTCCATTGCCGTACTAGCCGGAGACGGCATCGGCCCAGAAGTAATGCAGGAAGCCAATAAGGTTTTAGATGCAGTTGAAAAGAAATTTAACGTTTCGTTGAACCGCACTGCTTTTCCTGTAGGCGGATATGCAATTGACACTGAAGGTGAAGCTCTGCCTTCAAAAACGCTGTTAGGCTGTGAACAGGCCGATGCCATTTTATTTGGTAGTATTGGCGGCCCTAAGTGGGACACGTTACCGCTTGAGCAGCGCCCGGAACGTGCTGCGCTACTTACCCTTCGCAGCCACTTTGACTTGTTCAGTAACTTACGCCCAGCGCGTATTTATCCTGGCCTTGAGAGCTTGTCCCCGCTTCGTGAAGATATTGCAAAATCAGGCGTAGATGTTTTGGTAGTGCGCGAGTTAACAAGCGGCATCTATTTTGGTCAGCCCAAAGGGCGTGAAGGCGAAGGCGAGGAAGAATTCGCCTATGACACTATGCGCTACAGCAAGCGCGAAATTCGTCGTATTGCTATTGCAGCATTTGAAGCAGCGCAAAAGCGTCGGGGTAAAGTCACGTCTGTCGATAAAGCCAACGTATTGGTCACCAGTCGTTTATGGCGTGAAATTGCAGAAGAAGTGGCAAAAGACTACCCAGATGTCGAACTTGACCACATTTATATCGATAACGCCACCATGCAAATTATGAAAAACCCAGCACAATTCGACGTTATGCTGTGTTCTAACCTGTTTGGCGATATCGTTTCTGATGAGTGCGCCATGATGACAGGCTCAATGGGTTTGCTGCCATCAGCGAGTATGAATGAAGATGGCTTTGGCCTGTATGAGCCGGCAGGAGGTTCTGCCCCAGACATTGCAGGCCAAGGCATTGCTAACCCTATCGCACAAATTTTATCAGCCGCCATGATGCTGCGTTTCAGCATGAATTTAGGTGACGCGGCAGACGCTATCGAAAAAGCAGTGGTGGCAACCCTTGAAGCAGGTGTACTTACAGGCGAGTTACTCCCTTCTGACAAACGCAGCCAAGCAGCAAGCACGTCTCAAGTAGGCGATGAAATCGTTAAACAATTAATGGCGCAGGAGTAACAAACCTCATGGCCAAGACCTTATACGACAAAGTATGGCAAGCCCATATTATCGACCAAATTGGTGAAGACAGCTTAATTTATATCGACCGCCACTTAATTCATGAAGTGACGTCTCCACAGGCCTTTGCAGGACTTAATGAAAAAGGACGTAAAGTGCGACGTCCTGATCGCACTGTTGGCACCATGGATCACAGTATCTCAACCCGTTCGCTGGCTATTGACGCCTGTGGCCCGGCCAATGCACTGCAGTTGCAAACCTTGGCAAAAAACTGCGAAGAACACGGTATTCAGCTTTTCCCAGTAGGTCATCAAAAGCAAGGTATTGTGCACGTAATGGGCCCAGAATTAGGACTTATTCAGCCAGGCATGACGGTGGTATGTGGTGATTCACACACCGCAACTCACGGTGCATTTGGTGCACTGGCTTTTGGTATTGGTACTTCTCAGGTAGAGCATGTACTGGCTACACAAACGTTGAAACAAAGCCGCGCAAAAAGCATGCTAATCAACGTAAATGGTAAGCTTCCTGTCGGCATTACCGCAAAAGACATCATTCTGGCCATTATCGGTAAAATTGGCCATGCCGGCGCGACTGGCCATGTTATTGAATATGCGGGTGAAGCCATTCGAGATTTGAGCATGGAAGAGCGAATGACCGTGTGCAACATGAGTATTGAGGCAGGCGCTAAAGCTGGTCTTGTTGCGCCAGATGAAAAAACCTTTGCTTATCTTGAAGGCCGAGAATACGCACCTAAAGGGCAAAATTGGGAAGATGCAATTGCTTACTGGAAAACCCTTTACACCGAAGAAGGCGCCACCTTTGATACTGTGGTTGAACTTGAGGCGGCCGATATTGCGCCTCAGGTTACTTGGGGTACAAACCCTGGACAAGTGATTGGTGTGAACACCCCTGTTCCTGCGCCAGAAAATTTCAGCGACCCCATCGAGAAAGAAAGTGCAGTAAAAGCGCTTGAATATATGGGTCTAAAACCAGGCGAAAAGCTTGCCGACGTTGCCGTTAACCACGTATTTATCGGCTCATGCACCAACGGACGTATTGAAGACATGCGCGCCGCAGCGCAAATTGCCAAGCGCGGCAAAGTAGCCGATTCAGTAACAGCTATTGTGGTTCCAGGGTCGGGTAATGTTAAGCGCCAAGCAGAAGCCGAGGGTTTGGATCAAATCTTTATCGATGCGGGTTTTGAATGGCGTTTGCCGGGCTGCTCAATGTGCCTTGGAATGAATGACGACAAATTGGTAGCAGGTGATAGATGTGCATCGACCAGCAACCGTAACTTTGAAGGCCGCCAAGGCCGCGGGGCTCGCACGCACTTGGTAAGCCCTGCAATGGCAGCCGCTGC
>CAYVST010000175.1:0-4193 GCA_964454185.1 uncultured Alteromonas sp. | reverse complement strand
ATAAAGCTCTTGTCAATCTTGATAGTTTTTACAGGGAGATTCTTGAGATAAGCCAGCGACGAATAACCCGTGCCAAAGTCATCAATAGCGAAGTGAAAACCACGTGCAGTGAGCTCTGATAAGTTTTCGATAGCCAATGAAGCATCAGCCACTAAATCGCTTTCTGTAATTTCAAGCTCAAGCGCTTCAGGAGATAGCCCTTTCTCGTTTAGTTTGGCTACAAGCTTTTTAAGCAGCGTTTTGTTTTGTATATCTTGCGTCGACAAATTCATGGCCACGGTAAAGTCGTAACCTTTCTCGCGGAAATAGGCTAAATCAGTAATAGTCTGCTGCATTACCCATGTAGTCACTTGCTCTATTAAACCTGCTTGCTCTGCAATAGTAATAAATTCATCTGGCGGCACAAATCCCAATAGGCTGTTGTTCCAACGAATAAGCGCTTCCATACTAGATACTTTCATTGACGCTAGGTCAACCTTCGGCTGATAAACCATAGATAGTTCATCCTGCTGACTGGCTAGCGCACGCTTTAATTCAGTGGTAATCGATAATCGTCTCGTGTACTTATCTTCCAACTCTGTGCGATAACTAACGCACCACTCACCTGTATGAATGGCTTCATCAGTAACGATATTCATCTTCCTGAACAGTTCTTCAGACGTTGACGCATCCACCGGGCAATTGATAATTGCCATGGCGACCTTTACAGGAATGGCGATTAAATTGCTCTCTACAGGCTGTTCTAAAATGTGTTTTAGTGTTTCCAACTGCTCTTGATTTAACGTCTCGTGGGTAATATATAAAATTTCGCCCCCAGCCAATCTTGCTGATATGCCAGGCCAGCGCTGCAGCCGAAGAGCAAGCGTTTTAAGCGTATTGTCGCCGTTCGAATAACCATATAAGTCATTAATTGTTCGAAAGCCCAACACCGTAATAGCAATCACTTGAACACTGCTTTTTTCAGCCATTTGGTTTTCGAAATAGTCTTCGACATAGTTTCGGTTATACAGGCCCGTCAAAACATCGTGCTGAGCTTGATAACGAATATGTTTTTCACGGCTCTTTATGCTCGCCTGCATACTATCTACCGCATTGGCTAGTTCAGATATTTCTTTTAGCTTTGAGGGTTTGTCCAGCGTCGCACCATAATTGCCAGAGGCAACCTTATTCACCGCAATGACCAGGTTTGAAACGGGTTGACTCACATTTCTTGACAGCAACATAGACAGTGCCAACGCAATCAACACCGCGACAATAGTGAAAGCTAGGATTGTAACTTGGATGCTGGTAAAGGCATCAAATGACACCGAAGTATCCACCGCCAACGTAATGTTGACAGGTAGGCTTGTCTCTGAGGAGATGTTCACGGTGCGCGCAAAATACTTGTGTTCATTACCAAATGTCACTTCAAGCCACGAAGGGTCACCTTCGGACGAAATCACATCGCTGGCAATCTCATTAGGTAAGGTTGTGGCAAGAATGTTTTGATTCGATACTTCTGAAATTATGATATCGGCATCCACCAACGACTTCAGCTCTGCCAATAGCGCGTCATCAAACTCTACGCCAATTATCATGTAATATCTTAGCGTCGGAATTTCCACTCTATAGAGGTTAAGTTGCAACAATTGATTGTTAACAACAAAAAAGCCGCTATCCACTCCAGTTGCAGCTAACTGTAGCGTGCTTTCTAATTGCTGACCTTCTTCAAACAATGAAGAATGTGACACGACCACCGTATGGTCTAAACTCACTAGCGCGATGACGTCTGTGTTAAGACGATTTGCATAACTGGTGAACGCTGCATTTATTGATGGCAAGTCTTCAGTGCCAACGGCACGTCTGAAATCAAATGAACGAGATAGCACATTCGATACACTTCGAATGACTTCTTGTCGGTCATCAACAACCTTATCGAAAACTTTCTCAGCAAGCGCGATATCTTGATCGATGTTTTCTACAACGAATGAGTTAGCTGACTTCCAAACTGCACCTATTATTAATAATGAGGCAATGACAATTCCCAAAAACAGGGTTTGAAATAAACTCTGACTAAGCGTTTTCTGCACTATAGCGCCTCTCGATGCTTCATGTTTTTATAGCAGCCTACTATGTATTGATTCAAAGAATAGCCGATTCTTTTTGTTTCTGACAGTAGTAACACGCTGTAATTTCGGAATTTTAAAGCTTTGTTACAAATTGAAGTGACATAGGAAGAGTGTATTGAATAAAAAGTACGCATTAGCCTGTCTACTCTAAAATTGCTAGCGCATTTGTTGCGCATCGACTGTTCAATATCTGTTATCATAAAGCCCGCTACCCGAGAGGTTACGAAGAGGTGTAGATGTTCAAGTTACTCACTGGTAAGCACTATCAAAGCTTATTAATACTTATTCTTTTAACGCTACTATCCGTGTTCGCTATAACTGGGTACATCGCTATCAATAATATTGTCACTGAACAAAGCCGTATTCAACAACAGGCTATCAGCCCTGTCTATTCACTCGTAAATCAGGAACTTTTAAAGCCTCTTCATATTGCAGAAACCTTCGCTGAAACCATTACTTTTGAGCAGTTGTTTAATAAAGAAGTTGATGAAAGCCTTATGCTTGAAAAATTGGCTAGCATGGAAAAACGGCTGGGGTTGACGTTCTTTGTCGCGCTTGAGAAGCAACGACGACAGCTCATGTCAGATGGACGAAAATTTGATCTCATTGAAGGCGAAGTTTATTGGTACTTCGAAGCACTTGAGACAAAAAAGAGAATATTAGCAGACCTCGGTCAAGTAGGTAATGTACATCTGTTTTTTGACGTACGAATCTACGGCGATGATGGCGAATTTCTTGGTTTTGTCGGCGTAGGTAAACCGATACGGTCATTTGTAGAAACCCTCACTGTGTATAAAGAACAACACGGATACGATTTTTTATTTGTTAATGAAGATAATCAAGTGTTGCTTTCTTCTGTCCCTGATTTCGTTGTTACCGATGAATTTGTTCCCGACCTTGCTGAGCTAGACTGGTTTGACGATACGTCTATCGACTTTAACGACTTAAACAATGTCATTGTTGAGCACGACAACAACGAAGTTCTCGTATCAGAAATAAGTATCCCTCAGCTAAATTGGCGGCTTCTTTTATTAACACCACTTGAAACGCGACAAACCCAGCTCACACAAACTTTTGCCATAAACGCCCTACTGGCTTCGTCCGTCATTATTCTTGTGATTACCGGCGTGTTTTTGACTTTTGTAACTCACAAAAGAAAGCTTGAACGACGAATGGAAGTCGATGCTCTCACAGGGCTTGCAAACCGCACTTACCTTCAGAAGCGCTATCAGCGCTTGCAACGACGCGCTTCGTCAGTTTGTATTGTAATGGCCGACTTAGACCACTTTAAGCAGATTAATGATTGCTACGGCCACAATACAGGTGATGAGGTCCTCAAGTCTGCCGCAAGTGTTTTTAAACGCTTATTAAGACGCGGAGACACAGCTTGTCGATGGGGCGGCGAAGAATTTGTCATGTTAATGCCTGAACTGAATGCTGAAGACTGTGCGAACCTCGTTGAAAAAGCAAGGCAAGAACTCGCTCGAATTACGGTAAATAATAAAGGTGAACACATTACTTTTACCGCGAGCTTTGGAATCACGGCGGGCTCGGCTTCAACTCAATTATCTAAACACCTCGCAAATGCTGATATGGCACTGTACGAGTCAAAAAGAAATGGGAGAGACAGAATATCTATCTACAAGAAATGAGAACGTAATATGGGCCCTACTATAGCAGTGAAGCTGTTTATACAGTTTTTTAACAGCGCAGTCTTTGCTGTGAAGCTTTCGTTTATTCAACATCCTACAACAACTACCCCATTCTAAATACTGACCTTTGTTCAATTACAATCGTTAACGTATGGCTTACAGATACCGATAGGCCGTATCAACGATGTAATACTACATTGAGTCTAGTTAGGGAGTTACGACGGAGATTGACATATCGTGTTGGTATTTGACAGTGTTTGTTTTCGCTGCCGCAATAAAGATGCTTATCACAGTTTCTGACGTTTTACAGGTTTACTTGCAAGTTAGGATAATCGTTTCTTAGATAAAAAAAACCGCAGCTGCTGCTACGGTTTTTTGTTTGGTGCGGAAAGCGGGACTTGAACCCGCACGAGCTATGCTCACCACCCCCTCA
>CAYVST010000174.1:0-4399 GCA_964454185.1 uncultured Alteromonas sp. | reverse complement strand
ATGCTGTGTGCCTGGGTTGCTCATTGCTGAGCAGTTAAAATCGTTTCTGCACGGAGAGATGGGGTAGTACCCTGACAACTTCAAGGGTTTTTGGGTAAAAAAATGTAAAAAATTTGGTTTTTTAGCTAAATACTTAATTTTGAAAGGGCTGTGAGCATGATTGCTGTGTTCAAGCGACTACTTGAGTCGCTTATCAGGATCATTCGTTGTGTGGTCAGTATACTCACCTTCAAACACGTCGCCATTGTCATTTTGCGTATTCGATTGATTAAACGGAGACTGACCAAACGGGTTTTGTTGATGAGGATTAAAGCCCTGTTCGCCAAACCCGCCAGCGCCTCCCATGCCTCCAGCAACAACACGCATTTTCATATGCTTACTGACCTGCGATGCAAGCAAATGACGAGAACCCGGCAAGGCAAACATAAAGCCGAAAATATCAGTGATAAAACCCGGTGTAACCAACAACACACCAGCAACTACTAGCATAAGACCTTCAACAAGCTCTCTGCCCGGCACTTCGTTGCGCTGCATTTTTGCCTGCGCGGTTTGAAGTGTGCTAATGCCTTCGCGCTTTACGAAATAGGCGCCAATGAACGCGGTCAAAATCACTAACCCAATCGTATTCCAGCCACCTATCATGCTGCCAACGTTAACTAACAAGGCAATTTCTAAAATAGGCAGTACGGCAAACAGTATAAATAAAACCCGCAAAATGGTTCCTCTTTCATGATTTCATACTCTGTTATAGGGTCTTTGAGCGCAATAACAAGAAAAGGTGCCCTTGAATCGGTCAATGGGTCAGAGCTAGCGACCGATAACCCTAACGATATTGCACCAATATGAAAGAATGCATAGACCGTAAAGGTCTTTATAGGTAACACCACCGTATAGTGAAGCAACAGCGGTAGAATATACTTGTACATTGAGGATGAACAGCACATGACTATTAAACTCGTGCTTTGTACTGCGCCAGATATTGATGTAGCCAAAAAAATTGCACATGCATTAGTGCAAGACAAACTGGCGGCCTGCGTAAACATTATTCCATCAATACATTCCGTTTATGAGTGGCAAGGTAAGATTGAAACGGATAGCGAATGCCAGCTACTTATCAAAACGAATACTCAGAAGGTATTGCAAGCATATGAAAAGATGAGCACTCTACACCCTTACGACGTACCAGAGTGGCTAGAGCTAAATGCTGAAGCGAGCCATGCTTATGGTCACTGGTTACAGCAAGCGCTGTAGTAACCACGGGGCTGAATTCAAAGAGTAATGCCCAGTAACGACATCTTAGTAACGATACCTAAGAAGCAATACCTTAGAAGCAATACGAACAGTAACTAACAGTAGTACGCTATGACAACAACATCACTTATTAATTTGGCAAAACAAGAGAACTCATTTATGCGCCTGTTTTCTCGAACTTGGGTATTTTTGTGCCTACTAATCTCATTACAAAGCATAGTGTTTCAAGCGCATGCGCAGCTAGGTGGCAGTTTCGAAGACCCGTTCGCCAACGAGCCGGAGTTTTTGGATGTTGATCAGGCGTTCATGTTCGACTTTAACCAAACAGGCGATAAATTATCGATAACCTTTGCTATCGCTGATGGTTACTATCTATATAAAAAGCAGTTTAAGTACGTCACTAAACAGGCTGACATTGGTGAACCCACCTATCCAGAAGGCACCATCATTCAAGATGAGTTTTTTGGCGAATCAGAAGTGTTTTACAACACCGTTACCATCAACATTCCCATTGAAAAGGCTGAGAAAGACAGCGTGGTTAAGGTACGTTACCAAGGCTGTGCTGATGCGGGCTTATGTTACCCCCCAACGGTAAAAGTGGTTTATTTAAGCGCGCTCGCTAGCGGTGGTGAGACAGCGGTTAATACGGAAGAAAGGCAAAATAAAGCCACACAAATACCAAAGAGCGAGCAATTTTTGCTTGCCGATAAACTGATCAACAAAGAAAACCTACCACTAACGTTAGCCCTGTTTTTTGCACTGGGTATTGGCCTTGCCTTTACGCCTTGCGTATTTCCCATGTACCCCATTGTGTCTGGCATCGTGATTGGACAAGGCAAACCTAAAACAACTTCGCACGCTTTTTGGTTAACCCTTGTTTACGTGCAAGGTATGGCAATTACCTATTCACTTTTGGGTTTAGCGGTTGCCGTAGCCGGTGCTCAGTTTCAAGCGGCGTTGCAACATCCAGTTATATTAGGGGTGTTTATTGCGCTGTTTGTGGTGTTAGCGGTAGCGCTATTTGGCGGGTTTGAAATTCAGTTACCTGCAAAATACCAAGAAAAACTCACTCACATGAGTAACAACCAAACGCCAGGCAGCTTTGTTGGTGTGTTTATAATGGGCGTACTTTCAGGGCTTATTGCGTCGCCCTGCACCACAGCTCCGCTAACTGGAATACTGCTTTTCGTCGCACAAACCGGAGACATGACCTTAGGCTTTATTTCTTTGTACCTCTTGTCAGTCGGTATGGGTGTGCCGCTTATTCTGTTTGGTATGACCGGCGGAAAGCTCCTTCCCAAAGCTGGCAACTGGATGAATGTAGTCAAAGTGACGTTCGGCTTTATGATGTTGGCTGTCGCGATTGTGTTTATTGAACGCTTGTGGAGCAGCCCTTACTCAGACTTTTTGTGGGCGGCGCTCGCCTTTGGTTTGTTTGGCTACTACTGGGCCATTAATCGCGCCACAGCGAACAGTGCCATGAAACTACTGCGCGCGATAATCGTCGCTATGGGCATTATGGGCAGCATTGGTATGGCGTATCAAGCGGGTCTAAACAGTGACCTATGGGGCGCTTCAGAGGGAGTTGAACAAGAAACTGTTAAAGGTAACTTAGAAACCGTAAAAGGTGCTCAAGAGACTGTGAAAGATGACCCAGAGACCACAGATGGTATTCAAGAGGCTGTGACAGATGTCCCAGAGACCACAAAAGATGTTCAAGAGACGGTAAAAGGCCACCCGGAATTTGTTATCGCCAGAGATTTAAGTGATTTACGAAGCAAAATTGCCGATGCTAATGCGCAAGGTAAAACCGTCATGGTCGATTTGTACGCCGACTGGTGCGCAGCGTGTAAAGAGTTTGAAAAATACACCTTCCCACAAGCTAACGTGGTTGAAGCGCTTAGCAATACCGTGTGGATGCAGATGGACTTAACCGACAATACTCCAGAGCGCCAAGAAGTGTTTGACGAATTTACTATCTTTGGTTTGCCCACCATTTTATTCTTCAACACTGCGGGTAACGAAGTTGGTAATGCACGTGTCACAGGCTTTATGAATGCCGATGACTTTACTGCGCATGTCAATGCCACCGTGAATGCCACCACAGATGCAACCGTTGACTAAAGCACCAGCTGATAAACCATCCCATATTAACCGAGGCTTTACAGGGTCTCGGTTTATCGCATTTTGCGCCATAAGCGTTGCGCTTGTATCGCTTATTATTGGTGTACTTTCGCCCGTCAGTGCCAATAATCAAAATGAAGGCTGTTTCGATCAGCGCCGTTTTTGCTTTGAAATTGTGCCATCACAAGGGCAACCTTTGCCTTTTCAAGTGCAGGTTAAAAGACAAGTAGCACTGCCTGTTGCATTAACACTCTATTCTGATGCACTTTATCGTCAATCGTCATCAGCGCAAAAACCAGCGCCAATAGCACACGCTAACGCCTATTTAGACTCTAATGATACGGTTGTACTTGGGCTTGTAGATAATCCACGCACGTTTTGGCGCAGTATGCGAGTAAAATGGACCGTGGGCGTATTAAATGCGAAGCACAACGATGACACCATCTACGCCCCACCCTTACAACCTGCTGATCAGTATCGTATTGTACAAGGGTTTAACGGTGGCTTTAGCCATCGAGGACGGTCGCGTTATGCACTCGATTTTGCTGCACCTGTGGGTACGCCCATATTAGCGGCTCGTAGCGGCATAGTGATAGACACCAAAGACGATGGTAAAAAGGGCGGTGCATCAAGTCGCTTTGCCAAATATGCAAACTTTGTGGTCATCTTGCACGACGATGGCACCACCGGCGAATACTATCACCTTAAATACAAAGGCGTAGCGGTAACGCGAGGGCAAAAAGTAAAACAAGGTCAACTTATTGGTTACACCGGCAATACCGGCTTTTCGTCACTTCCACACTTACATTTTGGTATTTACTACGCGCAATACCATGGCGGTTATCAAAGTGTGCCTTTTAAACTTTCTGATCAATAAGCTTGTTTCACTGACAGCGCAACAGCATTAACTTCGTGTACAAGCGGCTAAGATACGTGCACTGCACACTGTTTACATGCTAGTAACACACGCAAACTTTGCACCGAAAACACCTGATTAGACCAGTATTTTGCTGCGAAATCTTTT
>CAYVST010000173.1:0-4427 GCA_964454185.1 uncultured Alteromonas sp. | reverse complement strand
TCAAGCTCACCAAACCGCTACCGACAGCGCTGGTTCACTACTACGACCTACTGGAGCTTCCCCTTTCACTTGAAGCTCAAGAAGACATAAGAGCAAAAGTGGCACTCTTGTACCAACAAGCCCAAGCGCAGTTAAGTAAAGAAGCCCAGTGGGAACTTGTTGCCATGCTCAATGAGCCTTTGTTCCAACGTTTACCTGATGTCCGTCTTTTTGCGCTTAATCTGGCCGAGGCTTACGCTCATCAACAAAAACTTACGCTGATGGAAGACGCGCTTGCTGCGTTACCTAGCTTTGACGCTCAAGCAGAGGCCATTCGAGATTTAG
This sequence comes from uncultured Alteromonas sp., assembly GCA_964454185.1. Classification (GTDB taxonomy): domain Bacteria; phylum Pseudomonadota; class Gammaproteobacteria; order Enterobacterales; family Alteromonadaceae; genus Alteromonas. Next base: position 4,103 of record CAYVST010000173.1, on the reverse strand, counting down.
CCTATGCCACAAACAATCAAGAGCCTGAACAAGCGTCGCCTTTTGAAACGCCATCCATGCAAGGTAGTGAAAAACGCATTGCACTTACTCGCGAAGGTGACCAGTACCGTGTTCAAGCAAAAGCGCTGAATCAGCAAGCGGTGATGATTTTAGACACAGGCGCCACGACAACCGCAATTTCGTCAAGGTTGTACGCGCGACTAGGCCGTACGCGCAGGCTTACCTTTCTAGGTAATTTTAATGTTGGTACGGCATCAGGCACCATTGAAGCCCCCTTAGTGCAAATACCGCGTTTTTACTTTGCAGGTTATGAATTTGAAAACGTTTCAGCCATTGTTTTACCAGAAGCGGCATTACCTGACACCGATGGTTTACTGGGTATGAATGTATTGGGCGAATTCGACTTTTCCATTAGGCCACAATCGAGTGAACTCTGGCTGTCGAAAAGAAGAATCAATGAGTAAATACATACTATGTTTATTAAATTAATATGTTATAAAAAGCTGTGATATAGTTATCTTCAAAATAGAGTTACAAGTGTCATCAACGTGTTAAAAGCGCTTTTCGTTTTATTGATAGTTCTGTCTTGGAATGCATTCGCCGTAAAAAATGAAGCGGGACGCTGTGCTGGCTGCCATGTCAATGAGTCAGAAAGTTGGAAACACTCTGATCACGACAAGGCAATGGATCATGCAAACGCAAATACTGTGCTTGGCGACTTTAGTGGAGTAGAAGCTAAACGGCATTCGTTGTCTGCGCGCTTTTTCCAAAAAGGCGGCGATTATTTTGTTTCAATTCAGGAAAACAACAAAACCGCTGAGTATCCCGTGCGCTATGTATTCGGTCATTACCCTCTTCAACAATATCTAGTTGAGGAAATTTCTGGCCAACTACAGGTAATGCCTTTTGCATGGGATACCAGAGATAAGCTGCAAGGTGGTCAACGATGGTACGCGAATTATCAAGAAGACATCGCGACAAATGACCGCTTGCATTGGAAGCAACCCACGCAAAATTGGAATGGCATGTGTGCAGACTGCCACTCCACCGGTTTAAAACGCAATTTTGATACAACCTCATTAACCTTTAATACCCACTTCGACACTGTCGATATTACGTGTGCATCGTGTCATGGTGCGATGAATGGACATTACTCGTCTAACGACTCGCATGTTTCTAACGGCACGGACCAAACAGCGTCTTATCACAGCCCGCTACAACCCTCTCAGCAAAGAGCATTGGGACAATGGTTAATGAAAGAGGGTGACAAAATAGCGCGCTGGCGAGTAGAAAAAGACGGTGAGCTAATAGAAGCTGACCGTGACAATAGCTTTATGGACACGTGCTTTGGTTGTCACAGCCTTCGTTCTCCGTTGACTGACGGTATCAATCCCGACGCAGCTTACTTAGACCAGTTTACGCCATCTCTCCTAGTGCCTCCTCTTTACTTTTCAGATGGCCAGATTAGAGAAGAGGTGTATGTTTATGGTTCGTTCTTACAAAGTCGTATGTATGAAGCTGGTGTTAATTGCATTGATTGCCATGACGCACACTCAATGAAGATAAAAGTGGAAGGTAATGGATTGTGTTTACAGTGTCATTCTGCAAGCAACTATGACACTGAAGCGCACACTCATCACCCTTTGAATACCCCGGCTAGTCAATGCGTAAACTGTCATATGCCCTCGCGCACTTATATGGGTGTTGATTCTCGTCGAGACCACAGTTTCAGTATCCCAACCCCACATATTTCTGAAGGCACTGGTGCACCAAACGCCTGCCTTAGTTGCCATGCAAACGACAACAAATGGGTATCGGAGCAGCTTAATAAGTGGTTTGGAAGGGCGTCAACGCTAAGCCGTGACGAAGAAAATTACATTACCCTGATGCATGGCAGACCTTTATCTAAGCAAACAATGCTTGGGCTCGCCTATGCTAAATCACTTCCCACAATTAAACGGGCAACTGCTTTATCAATGCTGGCCAGCAGGGTTGATGGGCTAAGTGACAACGATTTACGAAATTTTATTCGAAGTAAGAAGCCGCTTCTTCGTCTTGCTGCTGCACAGGCTGGCAGAGCACTCCCAGTTAGTGAGCGACTTAAGTCATATGTAACACTGCTTAACGACAGGTATAAGTCAATTCGTGTAACCGCCGTTAACAACCTTGTGGGTTTAGGCATTAACTCTGAAGCATACAAGAATGCCTTTAGCGAACTCGTTACGTCAAATGCCGTCAACCAATGGCGTGGCGAGGGGAACCTCAACCAGAGTCTGCTCGCATACAAGTTAGGTAACCTAGCCGAGGCAGAAGCGCTGTTGAAACAAGGCATAAAGGTTGACCCTTATTTCGAAGCTAATTACATAAATCTGGCTGAGCTCTATCGCAGCCAAAACGATCTAAAGCTTGAAAAACAGACGCTTGAGAAGGCTAAAAAAGCGATGCCCAATAGCGACCTTATTTTCTATTCACTAGGCATGCTATACATTCGTGAACAAGACAAGACTACTGCCATCCGGCTTTTCAAAAAAGCCACTGAATTAGGGCCAACAAACCCGCAAAATTGGTATATCTATGCACTCGCTCTAGACAATATTGGCGAGACAGAGAACGCTATCAAAGTGCTCAAAGAGGGTGTATCGCATCTTCAAGATAATAGCCTGGCAACGTTGGGGATGTCGCTCTCTCACAAAGTTAAAGATGGCGCTTCTTTGGTATTTTTTAAATCCATTACTCTAAATCACTAACGGCTAGCCTGTTTTATTAGAATCCTGCTCAACGTCTCCGCTCATTTTTAGTTACTTTTCTGTAAAGAGAAAACAGCCAATCAATACATATTACAATATGAAACATATTATGTTTAAATGTATGCAACGAAAAATTAATTTTCTAGAGCATTATGAGAGGCCTTGTAATGGTAGAACACTTTTCAACTAAAGCGCTGCATTGCGCAATCATTGTACTTTTGAGCAATGCTAGCCTTGTTATGGCTGGCAGTGAATACAGTTCAGATAATCGACACACCACACTTCCTTTGTCTGATCCGTTAAATAATGGTGGTTGGATACTGAATACGGATGTGAGCGATGAATTTGATGGCGACGAAGTCGATGAGGAAAGATGGTTTATCGTAGGAAAGTTTAAGGACGGAAAACCGCAATATGTTCACCCTGACAACCCTGACAAATGGGTTTGGAAAGGCCGTGCTCCATCACAGTTTTCAGGTCGAAATTACCGGTTAGAAGACGGAAAGTTGATGCTTGAAGCACGCTGGGAGCCTGATTTTCCATTCACTGACGAGATGAGAAAACCTGTTTTTGGTGAACCCATGAAGCACGAAAACATAACAACGCCCTGTTTTATAGGCCGACGTTCGTTCACCTACGGTTATATAGAAATAAAAAGTAAATCTGCCGATGCAGAAGTAACCAGCGGCTTTTGGTCTATGGGCCCCAAAGTGGAGTTTGATTTCTTTGAATCGTTTGGAGATAGCAGAGAAGACCCTAATAAAGAACATTTGGACAGCGAGCTATGGTGGTCAATTCGAGACTGGAAAAAGCCAGTGGGTGGAAAGCCAAGCTACACAGAAAGAAAGCAGTTAGGCTTTCGGATGGCCGATGACTTTCATGTCTATGGTATTGAGTGGAGTGAATCTGGGGTTAACTATTATGTTGATGGAGAGCTCTTGTCGTCGGTAACACCACAACAAGTGACAGCCTGGGCAAAAGAAAACCACGAGGGGCTTGCCGACGACTATGACGGCTACGTGGCGACACGCCCCATTAATTTATGGCTGGATATGGAAACATTTCCCTGGCATGGCTATCCAAACAGCCTCGAAGACCTAGAAAAGAATAGCCCTGAAGATAAAAAGCACGATGGTGTTGTAGACTTTGAAATAGACTATATCCGCGTGTGGCAAAAGCAATGATTTCCCTCTATCGCTTCAGCCTCAGCATATGTTTAGAAGATATATGTTGGCGCTTGTCATTTCTTACTCACCGAACAAAAGGCGCGAAGTTTTAGCAGAGCAGTCCGGTCTACTTATGCTCATCTACACCATGGAGAAAATCATGACAAAATGGGTTATTGGCGTATTTCTG
>CAYVST010000172.1:0-4496 GCA_964454185.1 uncultured Alteromonas sp. | reverse complement strand
AGCGCCGATGGTAGTGTGGGGTTTCCCCATGTGAGAGTAGGACACTGCCAGGTCCTAATTCTAAAACAAAGAACCCAGCGAAAGCTGGGTTTTTTGCTTTAAGGACTAGCACTAACGCGCTACTCCCGCGGTCAGCCATCCCGAAGGGGGCTTCCATGGTCTCGCAGAGCTCGACCGTTCATCACTTGCAGCATGCTAAGATTTTGTACGCCATATTATTTGCTTACACTTTTAACGTTACTTTCGAATCACCTCTCTCTTAAAACCCGTTATATTTACTGTAATTGAATGAGGACTGTTCACCTTAGATTCACTTAACCGTGGTTATATTTGTTAGATATTAATCGTACTAAAGGAATATCATGCGTAAACATATCGGTTTTTTATTAACACTACTTTGTTTGTCTTCAAGTGCCTATGCTCAGGGCGTTAATATGAGCGTTAGTGCTGGCTGGCCTTTCTTTTTCATACCTACGGTGTCCACTACATATAACGACATCGAGTTTTATGCTAACTACAAAGTTGGGCTTGATGATGGCTTTACTGTTGGTGCAGAAAAGCAGTTTGGCAATCATGTGTTTGGCTTGTTCGTTGGTGCTGTCGGTGCGAGAGATGCTGATTATCCATGCGAGGCTGACGACACCTGCCCTCCTCTTCGACTTGTATTTACTGACGCGCAAACAACGCAAGGTGCAGGTTTATCTTATGAGTATCGCGTTAATCAAGATAGAGAAGGGTGGGCTTTTCGGATTGAAGCGGGTTATGGTAGAGAATCACAGAATGATGCAAAGCGCTTCGATGGTAACGTACAGGTCGTTTATCATTTCTAACGCTGTATAACGGTATGCTCTAAAAACTACAACAAAAAAGGAACTTGTAATGTCTGAAAAAACAATAATTTCTGCCACCTTCAACCCTGCGGTTAAGACCTATTGGCTTATAAGTTTACTGTTAGTATCTACTTTCACGATAGTGGGCATACCTTTTTTAATAATATCTATTCCCTTGTTTTTCCTAATTAGTAGCAAAATTCTGGCTGCAATGTCTGCCATAGTGACAGAGCGAAAACTTGTGGTTAAACGAGGGGTGTTTAACAAAGAAGAGAAGTCTATCCCCTTAGAGAAGATAACCGATGTTGCTATGGTGCAAGGGCCGTTAATGCGTGTCTTCAACTTATATCGGCTGTCCTTCGAAACTGCCGGACAATCGGCACAAGGTGCTCTGGTTTCATTAATTGGTATCAACGACGCTGATACATTCAGAGAGACTATTTTGGCGCAAAAAGATAAGTTACTGACAGGAGGCAGCACCGCTACAGAGCCGAAAAGCGATGAAGCCTATGACATGAAGGAACTCATTGCTAGTGTTAAACGAATAGAGCAATTGCTAGAGAGAGCACTAGAGGACAAGTAACGGTAATATTCAATTATTGCTAACACCCAAAAAGCCAGTATTTCACGCTGGCTTTTTAAATTGGGTTATTGTGCAACCGTCATTATTTTTAAACGCTATTGTTAAATAAATGCCTTAATAGAATCCACTTAGTTTTATCAAAGAGTCTGTTTTTTGATAAACTCTAGCAAATATTCTTTTAGTCGAAGTAAATAGGACAAACAAATGGCCGTATTCGGTACAGTATTCATGCCACAAATGGCGCTTGCTACCTTTGTCAACGATAAGTGGACTGACACCGAATTTGTCAGCGCAGATAGCCTTCAGTTGCACCCAGGTGCGCACGTGCTTCATTATTCAAGTACTTGTTTTGAAGGTTTGAAAGCATTTAAGCATGAAGATGGCAGTATCAACATTTTCAGAATGGACAAAAACATTGAGCGTTTTGCTCAAAGTAGCCGTCTTCTGAACTTGCCAGAAATAGATAAAGCGCAAGTAGAAAAAATGATCATTGATATTGTTGCTAAGTACGCCTCTGAGGTGCCTGAGCCTCCAGGCTCTATGTACATCCGCCCTACGCATATTGGTACCGAAGCATCTATTGGTAAAGCTGCGGCTCCATCGGCTAGTTCTGTTTTGTATGTTTTATTATCGCCAGTTGGTGACTACTTTGCTGGCGGGGCAAAACCACTTCGCTTATTACTTGATGAAACTGGGATGCGCTGTGCACCACATATGGGAATGGTGAAAAGCGGCGGTAATTATGCCAGTGCTTTACCTCCAATTCTTAAAGCACGTGAAGAAGTACAGGCTGACCAAATCTTGTTTTGCCCTAATGGTGACGTTCAAGAAACAGGTGCGGCTAACTTCTTACTTATCGATGGCGATGAAATCATCACTAAAGGGTTGGATTCTAGTTTCTTACACGGCGTGACACGTGCAACTGTACTTCAAATTGCTAAAGATCACGGTATGAAAGTAAGTGAGCGCGACATCACTGTAGATGAATTACTAGAACGTTCAGCAAAACCGAACACTGAAGCGGCGCTTTCAGGTACTGCAGCCGTACTTACGCCAGTAGGTACATTTATCCATAACGATAAAGAGTATCAAGTTGGAAGTGGTGAGGCTGGACCTGTAACCATGAAGCTAAGACAGGCACTAAATGATATACAATGGGGTAAAGCCGAAGATACCCACAATTGGTTGGTGAAAGTACCTCGTTAGTCCAACAAGACACTAATAAAAAAGCCTGCATGAGCAGGCTTTTTTGTATCTAAACGGTAATGGCTTATTTTGCTTTACCTTGCTTAGCAACAGCATCCATCATCGCCTTAATGGCTTCTGGATCGCCTAAGTATTCTTTTGAAATTGGCTTTAAGTTCTCATCTAGTTCATAAACTAGAGGAACACCGGTAGGAATATTTAGACCAAGTACTTCTTCATCAGACATGCCGTCTAAGTACTTAACAAGCGCACGTAGGCTATTGCCATGAGCCGCAATAATGACACGTTTGCCAGCTTGGATATCTGGACGAATTACGTCGTGCCAATATGGAAGTACACGTTCGATAGTTAGCTTTAAGCTTTCTCCACGAGGAAGGATGTCTGCATCAACTTGGCTATAACGTGCGTCATGTCCTGGGAAGTGCTCGCTTTCATCTTCAACCGCTGGAGGTGGGATATCAAAGCTTCGACGCCAAATCTTAACTTGCTCTTCGCCATGCTTTGCTGCGGTCTCTGCTTTATCTAAGCCTGTTAGTGCACCATAGTGACGTTCATTCAAACGCCAGTGACGCTCAACAGGTAAATAGTGCTGACCCATTTCTTCAAGAGCAATGTTAAGCGTTTTTATCGCGCGTAATAATACAGACGTGTAAGCCTGATCAAATGCAAATCCAGCATCTTTAAGTAGCTGACCAGCGGTTTTCGCTTGCGCTACGCCAGTGTCAGTCAAATCAACGTCGTGCCAGCCTGTGAAACGGTTTTCCAAGTTCCACTGACTCTCGCCATGACGAATAAGTACCAATTTATACATAGTTGGGTTACCTGCGGCGTTATAGTGAGATTGTCTGAGAAGTGCCAATATCAAGAATCGTATATAGACGTTCAGACGTATATTTAAAAAACTGCCGTTATCATCCTTGATCAGCACTAAAAAATCCAGTTTCAATACCGACAAAAGTGCAGGTATGACAAGTAATGTCTAAGTTAGTAAGCGCTAAATGAAACGCGAGAGGTCGGGATGCGCTATATCAAGCCACTGTTTCATTGAAGGTTCTTCGATAAAACTGAAATCGGCAAAATCGAAACCAGGCGCGACTGTACAACCGACAAGAGAGTATTCGCCCATACTTTGCGCGGCTTGAAAATGTCCTGCATTGACCACTTCCACATATTCGTTCCCTTCTCCGCCTATTCTTCGTTCCCAAAGTTGTTGTTTGTGAAGCTGCAGAAGTTGCAGAGGTGCCCCTTCATAATGGTTCCATACTTCATCATGTAAAACTCGGTGAAAGCGACTTACTTGCCCTTTTAAAAGCAAAAAGTAAATATGAGTCAGTGCTGGTCTACTTTCGCCGTGGACATAGGATGTGCTTTCGTGTTCTGAACGGAAAACTTGGCGATAGAATCCACCTTCGGGATGCGGCGTTAAATTGTATTTTTTTACTAAAGGGTGGGTCATGTTCAAATCGATACTCTTTCGTCTCTTTTAATGCACAGCAAAGCTTCGCGCGAGACTGTTTTAATCAGCCGCTAGCATACCTTTTGTTCATTTGTAATAAAATAGAAATGTTACGTAGATGTAAAATCAATGGGGGTGTCCATGTTTGCTGCGATGCCAACCGATAATGAACTTTTTTTCATAGACCTGCCGTACAAACACTGCTCAATTAAAACAGTAAAGTATTGAACGGTGCTTAGAAACACGTAAACGCTAGAATACAACGTGTTACTTCTCTGGCGCTTCTGCTTCTACAGGAAACGGCATTATGGAGGTTGCATGAAATACAGGTCCTTTTCACAGTTTGAGGTAAATGGTAATACCTATAAAGCAGTAAACTTTGACGACATCGGAAAGCAATACGCCCTCGACCGTCTCCCTT
>CAYVST010000171.1:0-4525 GCA_964454185.1 uncultured Alteromonas sp. | reverse complement strand
CCCTCAAGGCGGAATTGATGAAGGGGAATCTGCCGAACAAGCTATGTACCGCGAGTTACATGAAGAAGTAGGACTGACACCCAAAGACGTCACTATTTTAAGTGTTACCCGCAACTGGCTTAGATACAAACTGCCGAAGCGATTAATTCGACAAGGTAGCAATCCAGTTTGTATAGGACAAAAACAAAAGTGGTTCTTGTTACAGCTTGACTGCAACGAGAGGGACGTAAATGTATTAAAAACGGGTCATCCTGAATTCGATGATTGGCGATGGGTGAGTTATTGGTATCCCATTCGCAATGTTGTGTCGTTTAAACGCGATGTATACCGACGTGTGATGAAAGAATTCGCGCCGGTGGTATTATCAGCGCAGCAACGTGCGCAACAACGCCACCACGTAGCACCACACAAGCGTGGTAAAAAACGTAGGCGTGGTTGAACGCGACGGAACGCAGTGTCTGCGTCAACAATAGCGCAACCAGTGAGTAATCAAGGATTAACGGGTGAGTAGCCAAAGCAATACAGGTGCAATGTTAACCACGCTTAAACGAATAGTGCAGGAAATGAACCGAATTCCTGCACTAGACACGGCGTTGTTTCGTCTAGCCTCACGCGTCAAACAAACCCTCGATGTCGACTCTTGCTCAATTTATCTCGCAGATTACGATACCCAAGAATTCACCTTAAAAGCCACCGATGGATTGCACCCCGATGCGGTAGAGCAAGTACGCATTGGGTTTTCTGAAGGGCTTATCGGCCTGGTTGGTCAGCGTGAAGAACCACTAAACGTAGTCAATGCCCACAGTCACCCACGATTTAAGCATTACCCAGAAGTAAAAGAAGAAAACTACAACGCTTTTTTAGGCACGCCCATAATCAATCAGCGCCGTGTACTGGGTGTGATAACGCTGCAGCAAATACAAATGCGACGTTTCAGCGAGGACGAGGAAGCGTTTCTCGTTACCCTCGCGGCTCAGTTAGCCCTCGAGATTACCAATGCCGATATTCGAGGTGCGCTGACCCTGTCTTCGTCACCCGATAGTATTGCTCAGCAAAAAAACGTGCATGGTATTGCTGGCTCTCCGGGGTTAGCAATAGGGAAGGGTGTATCACCTGACAAGTCAATCAATCTAAAAAACTGGGTGATAAAGCGCACGCTATCACCGTCTGACCAAATTCAGCTTTATCGAAAAGGCGTTGAAGTCACCAGAGGTCATGTAGATGCGCTGTCAAAACGCTTAGATGACGGCATTCCCGACGATGTGAAATCTATATTTCAGCTCTATCATCACTTGCTAGACGCTAACAGTCTCGGTCGTGAAGTTGAGGAGAAAATTCGCCAAGGCTGGGATGCCGCATCGTCGTTAAAAATGGTTGTAGAGGGGTACGCAGCGCGATTTCAAGCCATGGATGACCCCTACATGCAAGAGCGTGCCATTGATATAGTCGATTTGTCCGACAGAATTTTGGCAAACATTCTCTACGAAGCCAACGGACAGAAAATACAGGAAAAAACGATTACCGATGCCAGTATCTTAGTGGCTGAAGAAGTTTCTGCTCCCATGTTGGCCGAATTTCCTCGCGATAAGCTCAAGGGCATTATTTCTATTCAAGGGTCTAATAACTCACACGCCGCAATTTTAGCGCGTGCTATGGGGGTGCCCGCTGTGATGGGCTGCCAAAATGTTACCCCCTCCCTACTAGAAGACAAAGAAATACTGTTAGATGGGTATTCGGGTGAGGTCATTGTTTCTCCTGAGCGCAACATTAAATCTGAATTTATCCAGCTCATTGAAGAAGAGTCGGCCATTGCTGAAAAAATTGATGCTGAGGCTGATAAGCCTTGCGAGAGTATTGATGGCTGTCGCATGGCGTTGTATATCAACGCTGGCCTATCAGCAGAGGTCGAGTTGAATGCGGGCCAAATTGGCGCAGGTATTGGTCTGTATAGAACTGAAATTCCTTTCATGCTGCGTGAGCGTTTTCCATCTGAGCAAGAACAAGTTAGCCTTTATCGTCAAGTGTTAGAGGCAGCACCAGCGCTTCCTATTACCATGCGCACGCTGGATGTGGGTGGTGATAAGCCGCTACCGTATTTTCCTATTAACGAAGAAAATCCATTTCTGGGGTGGCGCGGGATCCGTTTAACGCTGGATCATCCCGAGATTTTTCTGGTTCAGGTGCGGGCTATGCTGCGGGCAAGTGTTGGACTGAGCAATTTACAAATTATGTTGCCCATGATCTCAACTGTTGGTGAAGTGCAAGAAGCCAAGCGTCTAATAAACCAAGCCTATTTTGAAATTTCCGATGAAGTGGCTCTAGAGCATAAAACGCTGCACAAACCTAAGATTGGTATTATGTTGGAAGTGCCCTCCGTGCTTTATCAACTTCCTCAGTTAGCCAAGCATGTTGACTTCTTCTCGGTAGGGAGCAACGACTTAACACAGTATTTACTTGCGGTAGACCGTAACAATACCCGAGTAGCAGGGTTGTACAACAGTTACCATCCAGCGGTACTGGGCGCGCTTTATGACGTGGTACAGAAAGCAAACCACAATCAGGTGCCAGTAACGATTTGTGGCGAAATTGCGGGAGAGCCTGCAGGGGCACTCTTGTTGATGGGAATGGGCTACCGCCGCTTAAGTATGAATGGTTTTAACTTGCGAAAGATAAATTGGCTCATACGAAAAGTGACGTTAGATGAGTGTAAGCAATTACTTTCACTTGCACTTACTTCCGTAAGCCAAGACGAAGTATTTACGCACCTCAATGAGTACTTGGAAACAAAGGGGCTTGGCGGGCTCATTCGAGCCGGTGCGTAAGCGATAAAATTCAGGAATAAACAAGAAACAACCTTATAGGTACCCTTATTGGTATAAGCTACACATGCTCAGCGTTTCGGTGTGTGGTAACCTTATGCGCGAAATTTCAAAGGAATAACAGATGGAACCTATGATTGTTATCCTAGTCAGTTGTTTACTGCTAGGTTCTGTAGTGGGTATTTTGGCGGGCATGCTCGGCATAGGTGGTGGGTTAATTATTGTCCCCGCGTTGTCCTATTTGCTGGTACATTTTTTGGGAATGACGACAGAAACTGTCATGCCGGTGGCTATCGCAACGTCGCTCTCCACCATTATTTTCACGGGAATGTCCTCCGCTTTTGCGCATTATAAGCTTGGTAACATTCAAGCAAAGATTGTGCTCTATACTGGCTTAGGCATCGCGGTAGGTGCTGTTGGTGGCGCGCAGGTGGCCGCGCATATATCGGGCGAAATGCTCAAAAATGTATTTGCTGTCTTAGTTATTCTCATTGCGGCACAAATGATATTTGGCAAGCAAAAAGCGTCAGATAACGAAGCCTCTAAGGCAACGCTTGGCGCAGTAGGAACTATCGCAGGCACACTGAGCGCCATTATGGGCATCGGCGGCGGCGCGTTGCTGGTTCCTGCATTGGTGTGGTTCAAAGTTAATGTGCGCGCTGCTATAGGCTGTGCCGCGTTTTGTGGCTTGATAATCGCTGTATTTGGTACGGCCAGTTTTGTAGTAGCAGGGCTAAATGAAACAGGCTTGCCCGCACACAGTGTAGGATATGTATATTTACCTGCAACGGCAGGTATTGTTGCCACATCAGTGTTTACTGCAAATATTGGTGCAAAATTGGGCCAACGCGTAAACGTTCGTGTGTTGAAATTGATGCTGGCGTGCTTACTTGTACTTGTAAGCATCCGAATGATTTTAGGAATTGAGTAAAAAATGGAACAGAGTAGTTATCTGGTTTTCCCTAGTATAGATCCCATTATTTTTAGCATTGGACCTCTTAGCGTTCGCTGGTATGGCCTAATGTATCTTGTCGGTTTTATTGCAGCCTATTTGTTAGCACAAAAGCGCTTATCTCAGACTTCGTGGAGCCGTGATCAACTCAGTGACTTACTGTTTTGGAGCTTTGTTGGTGTCATCTTAGGCGGGCGAATTGGTTATGTCTTTTTCTATCAATTTGGCATGTTTCTCGACGACCCAATGTATCTTTTCAAAATTTGGGCTGGCGGTATGTCGTTCCACGGCGGCTTACTCGGTGTCCTTGCTGCTTTATTCTGGCAGGCAAGACGCATGAAAACCACATTCTTACAACTTGGCGATTTTGTTGCGCCTCTGGTTCCTATTGGCTTAGGTGCTGGACGAATCGGTAATTTCCTCAATGCCGAGTTATGGGGCAGAAGTACTGATGTACCTTGGGCGGTTATTTTTCCAAACGCGGGTAACGTGCCACGCCACCCCTCACAGCTTTATGAATTTGCGTTAGAAGGGGTCGTATTGTTCGCTATGCTGTGGCTTTTCTCTGCTAAAAAACGCCCAGTAGGAGCGGTTAGTGGCCTCTTTTTACTTGGTTATGGCAGTTTCCGGTTTATCGTGGAGTATTTTAGAGAACCCGACGCGCATATTGGCTTATATCAAATGGGACTAAGCCAAGGGCAACTTCTTTGTTTACCTATGATTGCTTTAGGAATAGGATTACTAGTGCGTGCTT
>CAYVST010000170.1:0-4580 GCA_964454185.1 uncultured Alteromonas sp. | reverse complement strand
TGAGCAAGGAATTCCTTTCATTTACCTCAAATGACGTCGAAATTACTGACATTAAACCAGTATTTCGTGGTTTCTTTACCATGAATGAGTACCAATTTAAGCACAAATGCTTCAACGGCGAATGGAGTGGAACCGTAAAACGCGAAATTTTTGAACGCGGTCATGCGGTAGCTGTATTGCCATATGATCCACAGTTGCAAGAGTTTGTGCTCATTGAGCAGATAAGAATTGGGGCATTAGCCACATCTTCAAGCCCTTGGTTGATAGAAATTATTGCCGGCATGATCGACGAGGGAGAGACCGAAGAGGGCGTATGTCACCGAGAATCGATGGAAGAAGCGGGCATAACGCTGGATAAGCTTACCAAAGCGCTTAGCTATTTATCTAGCCCTGGTGGTACGACTGAAAGGTTACATATATTTATAGCAAAAACTGATGCTAGCCAAGCACAGGGCATTCACGGGCTAGAAACAGAGTCTGAAGACATCAAGGTACACCGAGTAAAAGAAAGTACTGCCCTTGAATGGCTCGAAAATGGCCATATTGACAACGCCGCAGCCGTAATTGCGCTACAATGGTTCTTTATGCACAAAACTCAACTTCTGGAGCAGTGGCAGACATCGTGACCGAACACAACCGTAGAAAATATGTACCTCATCTTCCTTCTATGCAGGCGTTGTGCGAATTGAACTATTCGCACGTGTTACGTATTTTGCCTGATTGTGACACCGAAGAGTTGAGCTATGTATTTTCTGTTGGCAAAGGCTTGTCTTACGAGATACGCATCATTGAGTCAGCGCGTTACACGAGCACGCTGAGTATTGTGCAAACCACTAAAGAGCTACCCTCGTACTTAACGCCTTCAATGACGGTAAGGCTGTATCACGATGCGCGTATGGCCGAGGTGATAAATAGTCAAAACACGGGGGCACTTGAGCCTTCATACGATTACCCAAACCTAAAAATGCGACAACGAAATGAGAAACATATGGTCAATATCTTTTTGGCTGAGTGGCTCAATTTCTGTCTTCAGCATGCCTCTTCGATAACCTCTGAAGCGTGATTACTCTTATACAAATTAGCGATTGCCATCTACTAAAAGACAAAAATAAAACAGGGTATGAAGGCATAGCTCCCTATCACAGTCTAGAAGCGGTGCTTGTTAGCATTGCTGGTTTGTTGAGTAGCCCTGTTAATAATCCTGTTATCGTGTTGGTAACGGGGGATGTTAGCGGCGACCACTCAAAAGAAAGCTACGCGCATTTTCTTTCGTTAATGCGTCAATACATCGAAGCCCGCGCAGTGCCTTGGTTTGTGATTGCCGGAAATCACGACAACAATCAACACTTCAACAGTATGCTAAACGAGCGCGTACTAGCGGCCGATGCACCCTTGCAGGTAGGAAAGTGGTTTGTGCACGGGTGCGACACTCGTCACCCATTAAACAGGCACGGTGCGATGGGGTTTGTAAAAACTGACGACATGCACGCCATCTCTAAAACCTGCAAACAAGCTCTACAAAATGGCAATGAAACATTTCACATTGTGTCATTGCATCACCACGTTAGGCCATCACACAGTTGGATGGACAAACATGTACTAGAAAAATCTGAACGCGTTGAATTACTCGTGTCACAGCATTCGAACATTAAAGCGTTGTTGCACGGTCATGTTCACTCGCCGATACGACAACGTGTAGGCGAATTGGGTACACCATCTTTTGGTTGCCCTTCGACCTGCTGGCAATGGGCAATGCAAGACGCGTTTGGCACCAGTAACGAAGCACCAGGTTACCAATGCGTGGCGCTTGGTGATGATGGCACTGTTCACGTTGAAGTAAAACGCGTAATGTACGATAAACACAGTGAGTAAACGCTGATTGCCCAACACAGCAGCCCGATAACAAACGCGTTGCTGTGACGCTACAAAGAGAAGCACAATGCAACATATTTTATACCTGCACGGTTTTTTAAGTTCACCCAAATCAGTAAAAGCACAGGCTACAAAGGCTTATTTTGAGCAGCATCACCGCGATGTTAAGCTGCACGTTCCCGAGCTTTCAAATTATCCCAGCCACGTTGAGTCACAGCTTTTGACATTAATCGACACGACTCCTGCACTTTTGGAGAACGGTCTCAGGTTAATTGGAAGCTCAATGGGAGGGTATTTGTCGACCTTTCTAATAGAGAAATTTGGTGGAAAAGCAGTGCTCATTAATCCAGCGGTCAAACCTTACGAGCTGCTTCAGAGCTTTATTGGACCACACCAAAACCCATACAGCGGCGAGAGGTTTGAAATTGTAGAAAGCGATATGGACGTCATCAAAGCACTTGAAGCCCCACTACTTAAGCAACAGAGCTGCTACAAAGTATTGCTTCAGACAGAAGATGAAACACTAGATTATCGCTTGGCTGAAAAAAAATATGCAAGCAGCCACCTTACGGTAGAAGACGGTGGCGATCATAGCTTTGTTGGTTACGAAAACCACTTACCCGCTATCGCCGAGTTTCTCTTAAAATAAGCTCATTGCCAGTGTCTACAAGCCCTGATACCATCGTTTTATTACGTTTGTTGCTGGCTTAAATAACAACCATAACTATGTCAAATCAATATAACTCAGATGCTATCGAGGTCTTAAACGGCCTCGACCCCGTAAAACGTCGCCCAGGTATGTACACCGATACGACTCGTCCCAATCACCTTGGGCAGGAAGTTATCGACAATAGTGTGGATGAAGCACTCGCAGGGCACGCGTCAAATATCAAAGTGATATTACACGAAGACCAATCATTGGAAGTCATCGATGACGGCCGCGGTATGCCCGTGGATATTCACCCTGAAGAGGGGATCTCGGGTGTAGAACTTATCTTAAGTAAGCTTCACGCAGGCGGAAAATTCTCAAATAAGAATTACGCTTTCTCCGGTGGTTTGCACGGCGTAGGTATCTCTGTGGTGAATGCGCTTTCAACGCGGGTAGAAGTGACCATTCGTCGTGACAGCAGCGTGTATCAAATAGCCTTTGAAAATGGCGATAAAGTTGAAGATTTGCAAGTTATCGACACGTGCGGCAAACGTAACACAGGCACACGCGTGCACTTTTGGCCAGATGCGCAATACTTCGACTCAGCAAAGTTCTCTGTAAGTCGTCTTATTCACAACTTGCGCGCCAAAGCCGTACTTAGCCCTGGGCTGCGCATTCGCTTTGACAACAAGATCACCAAAGAAAGCCAAGAGTGGTACTACGAAGATGGCCTTAAAGACTATCTTTACCAAGCCGTAGAAGAGTTCGAAACTTTACCTGCGGATACGCCGTTTGTAGGCAGTTTCAGCGGCAATACTGAAGCAGCTGATTGGGCGGTAATGTGGTTACCAGAAGGTGGGGACCTTGTTACCGAAAGCTATGTTAACCTCATTCCAACCGCGCAGGGCGGAACCCACGTTAATGGTTTGCGACAAGGCTTGCTTGAGTCGATGCGTGAATTTTGTGAATTCAGAAACTTGATGCCGCGCGGCGTCAAGTTGTCGCCAGACGATATTTGGGACCGCTGCGCGTATATCTTGTCGACCAAGATGCAAGACCCACAGTTTGCTGGGCAAACCAAAGAGCGTTTATCGTCGCGTCAAGCCAGTGCATTTGTATCGGGTATCGTAAAAGATGCATTTAGCCTATGGCTAAACCAGCACACTGAAATTGCTGAAGCCTTGGCAGAAATGTGCATTAACAACGCGCAACGCCGTCTACGTCAAACCAAGAAAGTGGCGCGTAAAAAGGTGACACAAGGCCCAGCGCTTCCCGGCAAACTGACCGATTGTTCGTCACAAGACATTTCTTACTCTGAACTGTTTTTAGTAGAGGGTGATTCGGCAGGCGGCTCAGCAAAACAAGCGCGAGACAGAGAATTTCAAGCCATAATGCCCCTTCGCGGAAAAATTCTTAACAGTTGGGAAGTTGATTCTTCTCAAGTGTTGGCTTCACAAGAAATTCATGATATTTCGGTGGCCCTTGGCATTGACCCTGATTCCTCAGATTTATCAGGCCTTCGCTACGGTAAAATTTGTATATTAGCTGATGCAGATTCTGACGGACTGCATATCGCGACATTGCTATGTGCGCTCTTCGTACGCCATTTTAGAACCCTCGTTGAGCAAGGGCATGTGTTTGTTGCTATGCCGCCACTGTTTCGTATTGATGTGGGCAAAGACGTTTACTACGCGCTAGATGAGGGCGAAAAACAGGGCATTCTCGATAGAATTGAAGCTGAGAAAAAGCGTGGCAAAGTTAACGTTCAGCGTTTTAAAGGTTTGGGTGAGATGAACCCAATGCAGCTACGTGAAACGACGATGGATCCGAACACTCGTCGTCTCGTGCAGCTAACTATCGAAGACGCAGAAGAGATGATGGAGTTAATGGACATGCTGCTTGCTAAAAAGCGCTCTGGCGATAGAAAAGTGTGGCTGGAAAGCAAAGGCAATATGGCAGAAGTCGGGCTGTAAATCCTATTCCACTGAGTGCTATTGTTGGCAAATCACTCCCCAAACGCTTCTTGGGGAGTGATGTCAGTTTTCTTAATCTAACGCGT
>CAYVST010000169.1:0-4661 GCA_964454185.1 uncultured Alteromonas sp. | reverse complement strand
TGGCCAATAGCCAACAGTTAAAACAAACCGTGGGCGACATTATCGCCCGCGTTGAAGCAGAAGGTGATGCGGCAGTACTTGATTACACGCGTAAATTTGACTGCCCCGATCTCACTAGCTTGGTGCTTTCACAAGACAATATTGACGCCCTTGCTGCTAAGGTAATCCCCGTAGTAGCAAGCGCTATCGATACGGCGTTTGACAATATAAAAATGTTTCACGAAGCGCAGATGCCCAGTGACATTGCGTTAACCACTACACCAGGCGTTAAATGCGAGCTTCGTTTTACTGCCCTTGATGCCGTAGGACTTTATATTCCAGGCGGCAGTGCACCATTACCGTCTACCGTGTTAATGCTGGGCGTTCCTGCATTGGTGGCGGGTTGTGAAAATAAACTGCTGTGCACGCCGCCAAACAAAGAACAACTTATCGCACCTGAAATTGCTTATGCGGCAAGAAAGTGCGGTATCGACAAGATATTTTTGTGTGGTGGCGCACAAGCCGTTGCCGCTATGGCTCTTGGTACAGATACTATTCCGCAGGTCGATAAGATTTTTGGCCCGGGTAATAGTTTTGTGACAGAAGCTAAGCAGCAAGTAAGCCAGCGCGCTGATGGTGCCGCTATTGATATGCCGGCGGGTCCATCAGAAGTACTGGTACTTGCCGATGACAATGCAAACCCCGAGTTTGTAGCAGCTGACCTGCTCTCTCAAGCCGAGCATGGCCCAGACTCGCAAGCGATTTTGGTATCAAACAGTGCCAAGCTCATTGAAGAAGCCAAAGCTGCCGTTGAACGTCAATTGTCAACGCTCTCGCGAGCAGAGATTGCACGCCCAGCTATGCAAAATGCGCGTTATATATTGGCCGACTCTGTTGAACAAGCCATTGAAGCAAGCAACGCTTATGCCGCTGAGCACTTAATAGTACAGATAGAAAATGCTCGCGATTATTTGCCCAAAATCAAATACGCAGGGTCTATTTTCTTAGGTCCTTGGTCACCTGAGTCTGCGGGCGATTATGCATCAGGTACAAACCACGTATTGCCGACCTACGGCTATGCTAAGAATTATTCTAGTCTTGGCCTGTTAGATTTTATGCGCCGCTACACGATTCAAGAGCTAAGTGCAGACGGCATGCGTAATTTAGGCCCTGCGATCATGGCGCTCGCTGCAGCAGAAGGCTTAGACGCACACGAACAGGCTGTTGCACTTCGAATGCAGGCACTTAAGCAAGGAGACGCCTAATGTCGACGCTTATCGATAACCTAATTAATGACAACTTGGTGCCGTTAAAGCCCTACGAGTCGGCACGTCGCTTGTTCTCTGGTGGTCAAGACTGGCTTAATGCTAACGAGTCACCTTTTGCTAATGAATACAGTGTTGATAGCGGTAACTTTAATCGCTATCCATCGTGCCAGCCTGAAGCGGTAGTCAATGGCTACGCCAGCTACGCGGGGCTTGATGCGTCACAGCTAATCGTTACCCGCGGCGCCGATGAAGGCATTGAACTGCTTATTCGTACCTTCTGTACACCGGGTAAAGACAACATTCTTATCTGCCCGCCAACCTATGGCATGTATGCAATCAGTGCTGAGACCTGTGATGTGGGTATCAAAAAAGTACCGCTCAACGACGACTTTAGCCTTAATGTAAATGCTGTATGTGCTGAAGAAGACGTTAACGTTATTTTTATCTGCGCGCCCAATAATCCAACCGGGACACCAGTTGCTCGAGAAGACATTAAGGCCGTGCTTAATCACTTTGCCGATAAAGCATTGGTTGTAGTAGATGAAGCGTACATTGAGTTTGATGCAGATAATACGTGGGCAAACGAAATAAACAATTACCCGAATTTAGTGGTGCTTCGCACGCTGTCTAAGGCATTTGCATTAGCTGGCCTTCGCTGCGGCTTTACGCTTGCCCAAGCACCGGTAATTCAAGCGTTATTAAAGGTAATTGCACCCTACCCTATTCCAGAGCCAGTTGCACAAATTGCCGCCCAAGCACTTTCAAAAGAATCACTCGCATTACTTGAACTTCAAGTCGCTACCATCAATCGTGAAAAAGAAGCGCTAGCAGAAGCACTTCAAGCCATAGATGGCATTGAATTGGTAGGTGATAGAAGAGCGAATTTTATTTTGTTCCGCTATGAAAAGGCGCCGGCTTTAATGCAATACCTGGTCAGCCAAGGCATGCTCATTCGCGACCAATCAAAACAGCTTAACTTACAAAACTGTTTACGCGTAAGCATCGGCACTGAAGAGCAAAACCAGCGTTTAATGCAGCTAATTAACGAATTTAAAAATAATGAGGACGCGGCATGAGTCAGCAAGCCATTTTATTTATTGACCGCGACGGCACACTTGTTGAAGAGCCGCCAGTAGATAAGCAGTTAGACAGTTTAGAAAAGCTTGTTTTCGAGCCAAACGTTATTCCTGTGCTGCTTAAGCTTAAAGCAGCTGGGTTTAAACTCGTGATGGTAAGTAATCAGGACGGGTTGGGCACAGACAGCTTCCCACAGGAAGATTTCGACAAGCCTCACAACGCCATGATGGCCGTATTTGAAAGCCAAGGCGTCGTGTTTGACGACGTGTTAATTTGCCCGCATTTTGACGAAGACAACTGCACATGCCGCAAGCCGAAGCTCGGCCTAGTGCAAGAATACTTGCAGCAGGGCAAGGTGGATTTCACTCGTTCATTTGTGATTGGTGACAGAATTACCGATGTTCAACTTGCTGAAAACATGGGTATTCGCAGCTTTCAGTACAACCGCGAGAGCCTAAACTGGAACGATATTCAGAAAAGCTTACTTGCGTCTTCACGTATTGCAGAAGTCGTGCGTACTACCTCTGAAACCGACATTCGCGTTCGCGTAGATTTAGACTCGCAAGCTAAATCGACAATTCAAACCGGCATGGGCTTTTTTGACCACATGCTCGACCAAATTGCTACCCACGGTGGTTTCGAGTTAAATCTGACTACTGATGGTGATTTGCACATTGATGATCACCACAGTGTGGAAGATACCGCGCTCGCGCTAGGTGAGGCGCTTAAAAAAGCGCTGGGCGACAAACGGGGTATTGGTCGCTTTGGGTTTGCTTTGCCAATGGATGAGTGTCGAGCGGAATGTATCATGGATATTTCTAACCGCCCTCACCTTAAATTCGATGCTGAATTTAGCCGCGATCAGGTAGGTGAAATGGCCACAGAAATGGTACCACACTTCTTCTACTCGCTTGCGCAAAGCATGGGGTTATCGCTGCACCTTTCCACCAGCGAAGGCAATGCACACCACCAGGTAGAAAGCTTATTCAAAGTATTTGGCCGCGCCCTTCGCCAAGCTATTACGCGCCAAGGCGATGCACTACCAAGCAGTAAAGGAGCACTGTAATGTCAGTGGTAAATACCAGCCAGCGACAAAAAATAGTGATAGTGAACACCGGCTGCGCCAACATTTCATCAGTACGCTTTGCGCTTGAACGCTTGGGTGTTGAAGTAGACGTACCTGACGATGTAAACGTAATAAAAAACGCTGACAAAGTGTTTTTACCCGGCGTAGGTACCGCCGCAGCAGCCATGGCAAGCATTAAACAAAAAGCGTTAGTAGAAACCCTTCAATCGCTTACCCAACCTGTACTGGGCGTATGTTTAGGCATGCAGCTTATGGTTGAAACCAGCGCCGAAGGTGGCTTTCAAGGTACGGGCAACATCGACTGTTTAAACCTTATGCCCGGCCACGTGGCGCGCATGGAATCGAAAGGCGTACGCTTACCTCATATGGGTTGGAACACTGTTTCTCACAACAATGACAGCTTGTTCAAAGGCATTCCACAAGATACGTACTTTTATTTTGTGCATAGCTTTGCTGTACCTGAGTACAAGCACACGCTTGCACGCTGTGCTTACGGCAACGCATTTTCAGCCGCTATAAATAAAGACAATTTTTACGGGGTGCAATTTCACCCAGAGCGTTCTGGCGAGGCCGGAGCACAACTACTGACTAACTTTGTGAACCTATAATGATTATTCCAGCGATTGATCTTATTGACGGACACGTAGTGCGCCTTTATCAAGGGGACTACGAGCAGAAAACCCAATACGAATTGGACCCAGTAGATGTGGTTCACGACTATGCCGACCAAGGTGCAACCTGGTTGCACATTGTTGACCTAACTGGCGCCAAAGATACAACGAAGCGCCAGCTTTCACTCATCAAGTCTATGGTCGACACCAAGCGCATGCAGTTTCAAGCAGGCGGCGGCATTCGTAGCGAAGAAGAAGTAGCACAGCTGCTTGAGACTGGCGTAAACCGGGTGGTGATTGGCTCATTGGCGGTAAAACAGCCTGAGCTTGTGAAGTCTTGGGTAGAAAAATATGGACCAGAGCACATTGTATTGGCCCTTGATATTAATATTAGCGATAGCGGTGAGAAACTTATTGCCACGCACGGTTGGCAAGAGAACTCTGGTGTCGCCCTTGAAGGCTTATTGGAAGACTTCGCCTCAGTTGGCGCAAAGCACGTACTTTGCACCGACATCAGCCGCGACGGTACGCTTCAAGGCGCGAACACTGAGCTCTATCAAGAAATGGCAGCTCGTTTTCCACATGTTAGCTGGCAAGCGTCGGGCGGTATTGGCAGCATCGCTGATATTGAAGCGCTCA
>CAYVST010000168.1:0-4692 GCA_964454185.1 uncultured Alteromonas sp. | reverse complement strand
AGTTAATTCTGATTTTTGCCTTGAAAATTGAAGACCCAGAAATGTTTGACCTAGTAATGTTGGCTGGATCGTCAAAAGACGAGAACTCCATAGACAGCCTTGTAGACAAACATGCTCCTGAACTTTCAAAGAGTAGAAAAAACCTATTGTGGGAAATATGTGTTGATTTAGGTATTGTTTATCGCATGAGTTCTTGGGAAGAAACTGGGAAAAATGAGTTCATTGAAAGCCCTGATGTTTTCTCGCTTATGAATACCGACCGCAAAAGGCTTATTCAAAAAGCTCAAATTTCTAGTGACGACTTCAGCTACTTTAAAACATATGTTCTCTTCAATAATATAGCTGAAGGTAGACATTACCTTTTAGATGAGGTTGTGAGCTCTATCGAGAAAGATAGCGATGAGCATTTGCTCAGAGCACTTGAACGGTTTGGTTATCGCATTTTCTTCATGAAACCAAATGAAAGTGAACTACCTGAGAGGATGATTCGCATCTATTTAGAAGTTAGATCGAGTGACGTTGTATACAAACTTTTTAATAGCCTTAACAATGCTTATAGCAATTTAACCATTGGTAACAACGATAATGATTTCACTCGCTATGTCATGTCCAACAATTTTTTAGATCAAATAAAGAAATTGATACCCGCATTTCGAGCTTCAATGATTGGGCACATAATCGCATTAGTTCACAGACTAGGTTTTGTAGAAAAAAACCAAGACAAATGGAAAAACGAACCGTATGAAATTATAAGAAACATACTAATGAATCTTTATGGTGATGAAAATGCACAAAAGCAGGCCCTTTTGATAGATTTGTTTCGAGATTCATCACTAATTACAAGCGTGGTCGGTGAAGTACTAAATAAAAATGAGATTAAAAGGTTTTATGATTTAATAAAAAACCTAGACATAGAATCAGTCGAGTTAAAGAAAGCCTACCTTATGCTTTATGCTGAATACAGTGACGTTTCAAGTAACCTACTGTTCAAACATCGTGAAGAAGCGTTAATAAGTCTGGAGAAGATCTCAAGAATGAATGGATGACTTGCCAAGGCGGGTAAAAATGAGGGTAAAAACTTAAAATACAAACAAAGAAAAACTACAAAAAACACGCTCTCCCCAGCTCCACCAATTCAATAAATCAAGACGTCCTATGACGTCTTTTTTTATGTTTGTGCTTTGCCCACAACACAAACTAAGCTTCTTGCTTCGTCCTCAATTTTACTTGTTTGGTCTTATTCCCCTTTGCCTTTGAAAGCGGCTTGCTAGAGTGTTCGTTGCTTGGTCAGTTCGGGAGAAACCAATGAGAGCAGCAGTATTCTTTTTTATCATCTTTATGAGTGCTTCGTTTACCAGCTTTGCGGAAGAACCCGAGAAAAGCCAACAACAAATTGAGATGAAGAAATTGAGCTTTTTAGTTGGTGAATGGGCAGGACCCGGTCAAAGTTTCGCTACCGATGGTTCTGTTTCTACTTATTACGACACTGAAAAAGTTTATTTTGATGTTCAAGACTCCCTATTAGTTATCCACGCAAATGGTACTAAAGACGGGCAACACTATTACGCAATTCATACGGTGATTTACTACGATGTGGACGCAAAACACTATTGGTATAATCCCTACACAGCCAAAGGCAGCAGGCCATTTCGTTGTGACCTTGAAGAACAATTATTCCAATGCTACTCAGCTGACAGATTGACGCGTTTTAACTTTCAGAGACTACCGGGTGGTGAGTGGAATGAGTTCGGTGAAACACTTGAAAACGGGCGCTGGCGAAAAACATTTGAAACCGTGCTAACACCCGCAATGTAAAAAACAAAGGATACGTATTTCGTAAACTAGTACGTTGTAAGTTATTTCATGCCCGGAAGGTTTTTATCGAACCAAATGCTTTTTTGTACGAATAATGCACTTTGCTGATTGTTTCAAATCCTAGCATTTGTGAGTTGCCCTTAGCTACAATCTTCGATATCGTAACTTTCGACATGGAGTGTGTTGTTGCTTTGTATCCAGTCTTTTGTTGAAGCAATTAAATGGAAGTATATTGGATGCTAAGCACAGCGTTACTTGGCATTCCATCTGTGCCCCCTGGTAAGTTTATGAGACCGCACTACCACATTCCATTTTTGCTTTCTTAATCACATAACACGAATTCAATCTCTACATTTGCATACACGAAGCAAGGGATAGACTATGACGAAAGCAATTAAAGGTGACGAAAAATATAGGCAAGCTCTTAAAGTTGCGGGAACTGCCAAAGAAATTCCCGCGACAAAAGAATTTGTTGTAAACGCTACTGGTAATTTGTTTGTAGCAACTACGTTAAACGGCGGTGACACTGGAAATGCCCAAATTTCCGAGGAAGCAAAAAAGGCTTTTTCTCAAGTAAGTGTGTTCTTTGCTGCAATGACAAAAGCCATGGTAGAAGTTGACGGCGATTCTACGCTTTACGACTATGAAACAATAAATAAAATCGTGTCTAAATCTGCCATGTTCGTCAAAGTCACAGATAGTGCGGTAGACTTTAAGAGTAAATCTTGGGGTGTCAAATTTGGTGCTGATTTAATCGAGACACTTTTTGGTCTTTCTGGTGGTCTTGGCGCAATCGCTAAGTCACTTTCCGACATGATCGTTGGCATAGGAAAAGAAGCTAACGCCATCGAAATAAGTGGCCAAAACACCGATGATAGCAAACGAGTTGGCACCATTATCTTTGTTTGTGAGTATTTGCTAGGCGCAGTCTCCATTACACCAATTGTACTAAATATAAATGCCAAACAAGCTGCTGCTGCATACACTGTTGGACCGTGCTTTAGCGCCAACAAGGAAGCTGACGAAATACAAATCATTAAGCAAACCTATATGTTCGTCCCTCCTGAATTTATCAAGGAAGCAGAAGCGCTAAATACAGCAATGCAGGATAAAGCGCTTGGAGACTTAGTTAACGAACTCATTGGCTACATTAGTTCTCCTGGTAACTAGTCGATGAATTTTATATTCCGTTGGCTGCGAAGTTCTTTGAAACAAGAAACAACTTCGCACTATCACCCACTCCCCAAATATTACATGTTCAACGAAACTGGTAATATTCTGCTGTGTATGTCCGCAAGTAATGTAGATGGCATTGATAGCTATATTAAAGATTCCTTTATCGATGTCTCTGTATTCCTCGCTTCAATGACGAAAGCACTAGCTGTGACAAGGCTTGCAGATAATGAGCAACACTTTTCGATTTACAATTACCAAGCAATGAAAGAGATGTTCTCTAGATCTGGTATGTTCATTGAAACTAATGTGGAGAGAGGTTATTTAACTAGCCGAAAAGTTGGAGAAACCCTCGGAAAACGATTTGTTCAAACCGTATTGGGAAGAACTTTTGACGATAGCACACTAGGATTTACACGAGGCATGTTCAATGGCATGCGATTCCAAGAGGAGTCATCAAGAAAAGTCAGTAAATATCAACATGGTGGTCATGTATTTTTTATCTGTGAAGTGTTGAATGGGATGCCTTGTACAAGTGTCGTTTTAGTCAAAATAGAGCCGTGCAGCGGTAAAGGTGGTTTTAATGCCAATCAAGACGATTTCGAGCTAGAAAACAATGCTGCAAACATCTATAAGCTTGGAGAATATCAAGAGAAAGGCTATGGTCGCTGCAAAACACGCAGAACATGGCGATTTAGAAAAAGGTCTTATCTATTTGTGCCTCCAAGTTATATTAAAAATGCTAGCAAGCAGCTGAATGACGCCGACTCAGGTGATTATGACGCGCTTGTTAACTCGCTGTCAGAACAACTGCAATCGATGATTGATTGACTTACTCATTCTCTATTGCCCCGTTCACTCAATATGCGCATCATTTGCTTAGCTATTTCATCCATATCGGGATTATCTTTTGCTACATCCACTAACCACCCTTCGACTTCGTATCTGTGCCTTCGATTAAGCTGAAAATACTCTTCGCAGCTCAGCACCCCTAGTGCCGTTGCCAAGAGTGCACTGATAGCGGCAGATATAGAAGCATACCCAGTTAACATCTCTTTATTTAAAGCAAAAAATACGTCTAAGTGTGGCAAAACCGCAGCAAAACTACCAAAAAACGTTGTAGAGATGAGAAGGCAACATTACACCACTTTCCACAAGCGCGATGATTTAAAATAGCTCTCTCGTTTTACTATCAGATAGTCACGGCAATCCTTTGCTTTTGAACCCAATGGCAGGTCATCCCATTGCGGCATTTTTCGCATTTTTTTGATTGAGTAATAAATCACGGCTACTACAAAAGTCAGAATTAACAAACCCAGTATCAAATTGCACGAATCTTCCTGTTGTACCATTTGATTACACTCCCTGTAGTAAATGTTGTTTTATCGTAGTCTTATTCGGACTGCTTGAACCAAGAGACTATAGCTGATACCTAACCTATTTATAGTACAAACGTTTTATTGTTGCTAATAAGCATAGACGATAACTGCGCACCACTTCTGAGTGCGCACTATTTTTGTGTTCTTATCTCATTTAAACAAAGCGATGGCAGCTGTCTAATATGTGTTTGAATTATCTCGCTGTCACTAACCGAGGTTGACATGTGTAGTTTACGTTTGTTTAATCTACGACAGCACAATACCTTACAATATCTCTAGAAAAGCGACCAACGCATCAATTTCATCATCGGATAAACCAAGGGGT
>CAYVST010000167.1:0-4914 GCA_964454185.1 uncultured Alteromonas sp. | reverse complement strand
ATGATGCAGGCAGCAGAGCTATCTGAAGACGGTGAATTGGATGCGCAGCTTGCACAAATTCTGCTTAATGAAGAGCGCTTCGATGATGCGATTGCCGCTGCAGACCGCGCTGTAGAAAAAGGCGAACTGCGTAACCCTGGTTTGGTTTACCTGATCAAAGGCATGGCGCTTTACAATAAAAAGCAATACGCCCTTGCACTTAACCAGCTAGCTGAGGCCGAAAAGCACCAGAAGAGTCGCGCGATGGCGCAGCAGTGGAAGCAATTTGTACAAGGTGAGAAGCGACAAGCTGACGCCATTGCACAAGAGCTAGGCGCTAGTTAAACAAAGCTTTCTGTAAAAAAAAGGTCACCAATAGGTGACCTTTTTTGTTTTTTGATGCTACGCTGAGCGCAACTCTCTGCGAAGAATTTTACCCACTGTAGATTTGGGAAGTTCTTCTAAGACCGTGATTGACTTGGGGACTTTGTAGTTAGTGAGATGCTCTTTACAAAACGCCGTAATCTCTTCTTCTGTTACCTGCTGAGTAACAGTAATAAACGCACACACACGCTCGCCCGTCTTATCATCGGGTTTACCTACCACTGCAGCCTCCATCACGCTAGGATGCGAAGTGAGTATGTCCTCAATTTCGTTGGGATACACATTAAAGCCGGACACAATAATCATGTCTTTTAGGCGGTCGACTATCTTTATCGCGCCAGACTCCGTTCTGATGCCTATATCGCCAGTTTTAAAGAAACCATCCTCGGTCATCACTTTGGCTGTTTCATCGTCGCGCTGCCAGTATCCCATCATCACTTGCGGGCCTCGCACTGCTATTTGACCTGATTCGCCATCACCTACTGGCTTGTCATAGGTATCGAGCAGAGCAACTTCTGTATCTGCTAATTCGTGTCCTACTGTGCCAATTTCTTCGTTACCAGGAATATTAAAAGATACGACTGGTGCAGTTTCAGACAAACCGTAGCCTTCGGTAATCATATTGCCCGTGATATCTTTCCAAATCGACACGGCTGCTTGGGTTAATGCCGTGCCGCCAGACATAGTGAGGTGTAACTTTGAAAAGTCGAGCTTAGCGAATTCTGGGTGGCGACCAAGGCCGACAAACAGTGTGTTAATACCCATAAAAGAAGAAATGGTATGTGGTTTAAGTGTTTGTATAAAACCATCGATATCTCGTGGATTAGGAATGAGAATGATTTGGCTGCCTTTAGCAAATAGCGCCATCATGCCCACCGTGAACGCATAAATGTGATACAGCGGAAGAGGGCATACCAACACTTCTTCGCCGTCTTTGAAGCCGTCTCCAATGCGATCGAGCATCTGTATACAGTTGCTGAGCACATTGTTGTGGCTAAGTGCTGCACCTTTTGACACACCCGTTGTGCCTCCAGTGTATTGCAGCATGGCAAGGTCGTCTAAATGGGTATTTTTGCGCTCAAAAGTGGGCGCGCTCTTACCTTTCTCAATGGCCGCAGTTAAAGATGTTGTGCCTTCAATACTTGGAGCTGTATTCGCATCAAGCAATTCTGTCGCAGACGTTGCGATTACTGTTGTAATGCCAGTATCGGCTTTAATGTTATCGAATTTTGGTAGTAGGTCGCTTAAGATCACCAGTGCTTTCGCACCACTATCTGTGAATTGATGCTTCATCTCACGTTCTGTATACAAAGGGTTTGTGTTAACTACAACAAGCCCCGCACGCAAAGCAGCGTATACCGCAATGGGGTTTTGAATAAGGTTAGGCAGCTGTATGGCAACTTTTGTCCCTGGTGTTAGCTTGGCCTCATGAACGAAAAAACGGGAAAGTGCAGCTGATTGTTCATCTATTTCCTTGAACGTAAACGTTTGACCCAGCGCCGTATACGCGGGGCGATCAGAAAATTTTGTCAGTACGTTCTCGATATAATCTGCTAAGCATGACACATTGTCAGGGTACGTTATCATCGTGCAATATTCCTAGAAATTCAGTGATACCGCATTAACATTAGCAAAGTTAACTTTTTATTTACATGCTTGTTGTTTTATAGACGTCTATAACGAAGCTTGATATTCGGGTTTAAGCATGCCAAAGGTTGCGCCTCCTAATGCTCCAGCGATACATTGCGCGCATATTCCAGCCACCGTTCTTGCCCCCGCTATTAAGGTTACATTTAATATAGGTTGCATTGCACTTAACATTGCGAAGAACGCCACTGCCCCTGCAAGCGCATAGAATATAGTTGTGCGCCTTTTGTGCTGTGCTTGTTTGAGTAGAACAAATCGAGTGAAAACAAAAGCGATGACGAGCGAGGCTGCAATGATGATTCCGTACGTCGGTAAAAGGCCTAATAAGTCATCGATTATCATAGTCAGCGCGTTACTTACATCTATATTAACGTCAATATCAATAAGGCCATAAAGAACAAAGGCAGAGTGGAAAACACTGGCGGCGACAAAGGCGACCAGCCATGCGCTAATGAAGGGTAACGTAGTAGAGCCAATACGATTTTTAAAACTGGGCATATTTTTACCTAAACAAGGTGCGTTGTTTTTGGTATACCATAAATAACGCCTTTTTGAGTACACCTAATGAACGCAAATTTTTTAATTCATCGCACATTGTTGGTGACGACAAGCTTGCTTTTTTTGACCTGTGCAAATGCTAACAATGCCAAAAGTTCTGATCTTAACACCCAGCAAGACGAAGCATTAATGGGGTCATATACGATTGAAAATTATGCAGATAAGCTCTCATTTCCAAAGTCGTTGACTGTGCTAAGCGATGATACTTTGCTCGTTGCACAACGAGATGGCGTTGTGGATGTGATTACCACTGATAAGCAACAAAAACGCTTTCGAATTCCTCTACCGTTGCTGTATACAAAAGGGCAAGGTGGGCTGCTGGATTTACTCGTGATTGAGAAGGTAAGCACCGGTAGCGGCATACTTAGCAATGTGATTCTACTTGCTTCTTACGCTAAGGGTAACGATGACAGTAATAAACTTGCGGTGGTAAAAACAACATTATCGCTACAGGACGGCTTTTCTGATGTCACCACAATATATGAAGTCAATGAGGCTAAAGATACGCCAGTGCATTATGGTGGCAAATTACTCGCATTGCATAATGGCGAGGGCTTTCTCGTTACAACCGGCGACGGCTTTGACTACAGGGAAAAAGCGCAAGTTGTATCTTCACACTTAGGAAAAGTTATTGGGTTCACACTTCAAGGTGCGCCTTTAGCATCGCCCCCAATATCTGAATCTCCGTATATTTTTTCGCTTGGTCATCGCAATCCCCAGGGGCTTGTCTACGGTGCCGACGGAAACATCTATCTTCATGAACATGGGCCAGATGGCGGTGATGAACTCAATCGTCTAGAGCCGGGTGCCAATTACGGCTGGCCAGTAGTCACTCTTGGCAAAGATTACTCAGGGGCAAGTATATCGCCGTTTTCTCAATACGAAGGCATGCTAGACCCATTGATTGATTGGACGCCGTCAATAGCGCCTTCTTCAATGCATGTATATACGCATAGCGCATTTGAGGGGTTACACAATGCCTTTCTTGTCACTTCACTAAAGGCAAAACAGCTTTTTGCCATCGTTCGCGAAGAGGAAACTTTAAGCGTTTATGCTATTGTTAAGTCGCTTGCTCAAAGACTAAGAGACGTTGAAGTAGATAGTCTGGGTAACATTTTTATTTTAACCGATGGTGAAAACGGTAAAGTCGTAAAAGTTTCACCGCGTTAGAGCGATAACGCTCTGCGTAAGTTTGTGCCTAAATTCACGCTTAATGGTAAGACCAAAGCAACCGAAAATTAATGGTGTTGGTTGAAAATTATACTGGTAGTACCATAAGTGGAAAAAATATCTGTCATAAATACAACACTATCATTTATCTTGATAGGCTAGGGTAAACAAGCGAATCGCTAAACCGTCTTGTCATATTGCATGGTTTAAATTTCTGATTTTAAAGAATTATTTTTTGTTTCTTTAGTTTTGTTAACGTGCAATAAGACGATAGGCTTACATGTTGTGTAACAAATTATAAGCGCTCTTGCGCTTATTTCATTTTGTTTCAAACGTTACGTGCAGCGTCAAAATCAGTTAAAATATCGCCCACTTTATATGCGTATAGCTAAGACCGACTTAACACTACGCCCAAGTAAAACTAAGACCGAGAGAACTATATGAGTTTGTATTCAGAATATCTGGCAGAGATCGAAACCCGTAAAACGGAACTAGGTCTAAACCCTAAGCCAATCGACAGTGCAGATCTGCTGTCTGAAATAATTGCTCAAATCAAAGATACAGGCAATGAGCACCGCGAAGACTCTCTAAAATTCTTTATTTATAACACATTGCCAGGTACTACACCTGCAGCGGGTGTTAAAGCACAATTCCTCAAGGAAATTGTACTTGGCGAAGAGAAAGTAGAAGAAATTACCGCTGAGTTTGCGTTAGAGCTACTTTCACACATGAAAGGTGGCCCATCTGTTGAAGCACTTCTAGACCTAACGCTTTCTAGCGACGAGGCCGTAGCTAAGCCTGCAGCAGAAGTATTGAAAACACAAGTTTACTTATACGAAGCTGATACTCAGCGTCTTGAAGAAGCGTTTAAAGCAGGCAATGCCATTGCAAAAGACGTACTGGAAAGCTACGCACAGGCAGAGTTTTTCACCAAACTTCCTGAAGTACCAGAGAAAATTGAAGTAGTAACCTACATTGCTGCTGAAGGTGATATTTCAACTGACCTTCTTTCTCCTGGTAACCAAGCGCACTCTCGTGCTGACCGTGAACTTCACGGCCAGTGCATGATTTCTCCTGAAGCGCAGCAAGAAATCGTTGAGCTAGGTAAAAAGCACCCTAATGCTAAAGTAATGCTGATTGCTGAAAAAGGCACAATGGGTGTAGGTTCATCACGTA
>CAYVST010000166.1:0-4983 GCA_964454185.1 uncultured Alteromonas sp. | reverse complement strand
ACCTTCGGGTTATGAGCCCGACGAGCTACCAGACTGCTCCATCCCGCGCCAGAAAATGTTAGTTGAGAGCGTTCCGCGTTAGCGCCTCGCCTCAATGTGGTGCGTATTATACATAGGGACTTTTCTAACACAAGTGTCTAACATCGAATTATTTCAATTTTCTGACTGTTCGCGTTTAATTTAACCAAAACGAACAAACTTAATACAAAATATGCACAAAAGTGAACGTATCTCCCCGTGTCGCACCCATTTCCTATTTGAATTTCTCCATTTTTTCCGCCAATGCGAAGTCCAATTCGCTTAAACCGTCTACATCATGCGTTGTCAAACGTACTTCAACTTTATTGTAAACATTAAACCATTCTGGGTGATGTCTTAACTTCTCTGCCCAAATAGCAATTTGCGACATCCACCCAAACGCTCTAATAAAACTTTTGAACGTAAATGTTTTTTTAATGGCGTCACCATCTTGCTCCCATTTCACATCATCAACAACCAAATCGTTGAGTATATTAAGCTGGGTTTGAATTTCTTCACCTGATAATTTAGTTGGCATGTTGGCTTCCTTATTCATTCTTGTGTTGCTTACTGTAATGAACCAGGACAAGATTAAAAGAAGGGGTGGTGATAAAGAATTTGGCAACTGGCGCTAATTCTTTACAAAAAAGCCGACCTTCAAACGAGGCCGGCTTACTGACTAACATTCGCAAATACGACGAACTTTAGAACTCCACAGCCAAACGAGCGTAGATTTGACGCCCACGAGGATCATGGACTTTAGAGTCAAACCCGCTGTTGGTAAACACTTGTGGAGGCTCCTCATCGAACAAGTTAATACCACCTACCGTCAATACGTAGCTCTGTTCGGTGTCAAATACGCTACCTAAATCGATATTGTATTGCGCATCAACAGTCACAATACTATCAATTTCAAAGAAGCCGTTTGTACAACCCGCTGTATTAGCGGTACCGTCTGCGCAGTTTTGATCATCGTCGTACGACGAGATATAGCGCAAGAACAAGTTAGCTGCGTGAACATCGTGCTGCCACGCAAGCCCTATGTTCATGCGTAGTTCAGGTGATGACACACCAATGTTGTTAAAGTTTCTGCGCCCTGCACCGTCTACGTTACCTGCCTGAGGATCAGAGAGGTCGTATTTAGTAATATAGGTTGCATGAATAGACGGCGTGAAACTTCCCAGTTCGGTTTCCATCTTATAGCTCGATACAAAATCAACGCCCGACGTTTCTAGTGAACTCGCGTTAACGTACGTATTGTTGATTTGTAGAACAGGGCCTGTAAGAGGGTCACCGGCACGAACAATACGATCGGTGTCAGTAGGGTCTGCATTAAGTAATGCTTGTGCATTTTCTTGAATAATCAAATCTTCAAATTCAAAGTTCCAATAATCAACCTCGATTGATAGGTCTCTGAATGGTTCAAATGAGAAACCCAGATTATACGCTGTAGACTCTTCAGGTTTTAAGTCTTCATTACCCACAGTGCGTACCGCAACGAAAGCCTGTGCGCCCTGTACAGGGTCAACCACTTGTTGTAACGACGTTGCGCCACCTTGTGCTAAGAACACCGTTGGGGCTCTAAACGATGTTGAGATAGAGCCTCTAAAAGAGAACGCATCAGTCGCACGCCATGACACCGCCAATTTAGGGTCTACCGTGCTGCCAATACTACCGCCGTAGTCTTCATAACGAACCGCAACTTGCACATCTAGTTCGTCATTAATAGGCAACGCAAGCTCACCAAACGCAGCCCATACATCCTGGCTACCATCTAAATCAGGGTTACCAATCACGAAGGTGAAGCTGTCTTGATTCGACAACTCGTCGTAGTCTTGCGATAACTGATTTTCGCGGTATTGGATACCAAGTGCGAGTGCTGCATAGCCCCCGCCCATTTCAAAAGTATCAAATGACGTAAAGGCTTCGAATACTTCCAAATCGGCTTTTGAGTCGATAACTTGACGTCCCGTGAAAGAATCAATCACGTAGGACGAATTTGGCGCAGTCGTATAGGATGTGGCAAATGGATTATAGAACTCACAAGCACCTTGCCCAGGCGTTCCCGTAATCGGGTTACAATCTGAACCACCAAAGCCCAACAAAGCAAGTTGGAACTCTGTGTTCAGTACATCAGGTACGGTGAATAAGAAGTCGTTAACCGCGCGGGTATAGCTTATTTCCCAGAAACCACTATCCGTTACGCCCTGAAGGTTGGTACTAAAGCGGAATGTATCTGATTCGGTATTTGCTGGATCGCCTGGCTGCCCGTTACCTTCTGCCCGCCCAAAAAACGCCACAGAACGTCCAAATGGATTTTGCGGATGATAATCAGGCACCACAGGAGCAGTCAAAATTGGGAAGCTCGGTGCACCACCCCGCTCCGCGCGGTTTCTTGCCATACCGATTTCCGTTGTCCACGTAATATCGTCAGTAAATTCGTATTCCGCTCGTGTATAAGCGTTAATGCGACTTTCGTCAGGCACGTAAGAGTAAAAAGGGCCAAAATCAAAACCACACAGGCCAACTTCTAGACCAGGTACAGTACCACTCGGTGCAAGTACTTGTGGAAAACCACCAAATTCTTCACAACCAAACGGATCAATTACGGGGACGCCAGGCGCGATAAAGTAACTAGCTGGGTTACCTAAAGCACTTGTGTCATCCTGAGGACGACTGAGGCGCCTGTCGCTAATAAACAACGGTGAGCGGTTGGTATAACTAATAGCGGCAATTACGTTGCCTTTATCGCCAGTAGCGCCCCAAAGACCTTGCAGAATGTACTCTTTGTTATCACCGTGCGCACCGTCTTGGTAATCAACACTAACCATTGCACCATCATAGTTGCGTTTAGTAATAAAGTTTACAACACCTGCAACCGCATCAGAACCATAAAGCGCTGATGCACCGTCTTTTACGACTTCCATTCTGTCGATGGCGATCATAGGCACGAGTGAGCTGGTATCAACAAAATTTAAGCCTTCGTTGGTAGGCTGTGCATTTACAACTTGTCGTTTGTTATTGAGAAGTACCAGCGTTGATGCAACACCAAGACCGCGAAGGTTGATATTAGATGTACCCGCCGTGGCGTTTTGAGTAAACGCATCAGGGTTGTTTTCAGCACCGGTGTTGATGGTAAGTGTTTGAGTGATATCAGCAATGTTTTTCGCGCCAATGGCGTCTATTGCTACGCTGTCTACTACAGCAAGAGGTGAAGGAGATTCGAAGTTTTCGCTACGACGAACGAAACTACCAGTAACAAGAATGAGCTCTACGTCTTTTTTTGCTTCTTTCTCACTTTCTGTATCAGCATCCTGCGCCAAAGCAAGAAAAGGAGAACAAAACAATGCAGTGCCAACCATTGCGGCAACCGCGGTCTTACGCGTTTTCAATTTCATAGTGTGATTCCAAATCTGGGCTTATCACTACCGGCTTAACTACACACACGCTCCGCTAGTAACAGGCTGTTCGATTTCGTGTTGTTATTGTCGAGGTAACCGCGTATCGGTGACCTACCTAATTGATACTATGCCCGATTTTTAAATTTGTAAATTTATTGTGAATAATATGTTTACATTAATTTTACACATGGTCAGACCAGACATACTTATGACGTAAGCCAAAAACCCATCGTGTTAGCTGCCTTTCTTTTCAATTCACTATGAATAACTTGCGCTGACTGTGAAATATGTTCATGACAAATGCTACCTATCAACAAATGAAAATGAAAAAGCTCATTTTTTCAAGTAATTAGGAAACTGATAAAGAGGAACACTTCTTGTTTGTATAGCCTTATCGCAGTTAAGAGTTACCAAAGGCATATATGACGTTTCCGAAATTAGAAGAAATCTATTCACTACTAAGCGAAAAATTAGAAGCGTGGGTTGAGGGCGCCATCGCACTTATCCCAAATATCGCTGTTGCCTTTATTATCGCGATCGTTTTTGGGGCGCTTGCTAAATTTATTGGCAATATTGTTGGCAAACTCATGCGCAAAACGTTTGAGTCTCGACAGATTGCTGGTCTGCTTACTTCTATCATTAAGTCGATTGTTATTGTCGCCGGAATCTTTCTTGCGCTGGATTTTGTTGGACTAAAAGGAACCGTAACTTCATTACTGGCAGGTGCCGGTATCGTAGGCCTTGCAATAGGTTTTGCCTTTCAAGATATGACAGAAAACTTCATTGCTGGCATTGCGATGGGCATAAGAAAGCCATTTGATATTGGCGATGTAATAGAAGCAGAAGGCGTGTTTGGCAATGTCAAAGAAATAAATCTAAGGAACACGCTAGTAGAGACGTTTTATGGTCAACTTGAAGTCATCCCCAATAAAATTTTGTTTAGGAACATATTAACGAACTATTCCTATCTTGGTTATAGAAGAATCGAGATACCCGTTGGCATATCTTACGCAGATGATATTAAACAAGCTGCAGAAGTAATAACGTCGGCGATGAATGACAAAGACTATGTCATTAGAAAAGACGAAACCGCTGTATATGCAGAGTCTTTTGGTGACTCTAGTATCAACTTATTGCTTTGGTTTTGGATTCGATACCCTGATGAGCCCGGGTTCATGGATATACGGCATGATGCCATCAATACGATAAAAACAGTTCTCGAACACAATGACATCCTTATTCCCTTTCCAATCAGGACGCTGGATTTCAATGCTAAGGGTGGTGACAAGCTTAACGCTATGCTGGGTAAAACCAGTCAGCCTGGCGAAGACATTAACCAACAGAGTAATTAAAAAAGCGCCAGTAAACGAACCTATAGCGCCTCTCATCGTGGCTCCGTTTTGGCTGCTCAGGAGTCACGATGATGTGCGAATCAACGCTAGGGCTTTAATACTGCAAGCATAAGAAAACTTCCCACCAGCGCGGGGTTGCCACTCGACTTAAGTACGCAACTACCATCCACTTTAAACAGTTTCCCCTGAGGTTTTTCAACCACCTCTTTCAG
>CAYVST010000165.1:0-5054 GCA_964454185.1 uncultured Alteromonas sp. | reverse complement strand
CGAGCGCTTTGCCGTCTCTTGTTAAAACAAAATCCCCTACCGGCGTTACGGTAATGCCCCCGGCGAGTTTAAAGTCGACAACGGCCAGCCCAAAGTCTTGCAGTTCAGCAATTAAGTATTCAGACAATTGATTGCCCAAAACCGTACTGTCATTCAGCGAATGATTAAGGCGCACAAAACTTGTAACACCAACCATATCTTGATGCGTAAGTCGGGTTGCATTGTCCATCAGCTTCATTGCCAGCTGAGACGCATAGTCGTTTAATCGCTTATGCGTCCTTGAAGGGAAAAAGCCTTGATGTAGTGGGTCTTTGTAGCCGGGGTCTTGTGCAACATGTTGTTGATACTCTCTATCTCTCGAATCTGGCGTGTAAACCAAACCAGAACGCCTTGGTACAGGCACAGGCTCAGCATCGTGTGTAATGTCGCCATCCTCACCTAACCAGAAAGAGCCAATTGAATCGGTACTTGAGCAACCACTTAACGAAATCGTCCCTGCAAAAACTAGCGATAAAACAACGCTTGTTAGCGGAATTCTTTTTAGCATGACAAACCTCTTGCTGTTTTAGCCGCGACTTAATTTAACGCCGTCACGCATACCATTTTGCTCGCTACCATCACTTGGGATGAGGGCATCAACCACATAAAACGGTACCAGCATTTGCGCACTCGCCACCACCGCGCGCGACTCCATGCCCAGTATTCTTGCATTCACAAGCACGCCGCCTTGGTGTTTTGTCATCGTCCCCGTGAGGACATACTCAATAGGCAAGCTACTGCTTAGCTCTAGATAGTCACGGCTCAACACAAAATCGCCATCTTCGGTAATACGAATGTATTCCGTCGCTTTAAAATCAATAACCGGTACGCGGAACTTGTGAAGCTCATGTACAAACGATTCGGCCATTTGTCGGCCCAGCAGGTCAGTTTGCTGAAGGTTGGTATCAAGCAGCGCAAAATGCGTTACGCCTATGGGCGTTTTATCATTAACATACTCCATGTTCGCAATAAGATCTTGCGTCATGTTTTTTACGTAGTCGCCAATGTGTTTGGTAAGCGGCCTACCCTTGTATGCACCCTGCACGCTAGAGTAAAGCGGAGGCTGACCAATAGCACCGTAAGCGTCCATCCCGCCGACGTCGCTATCTTCTTCCATCATTTGAGGCTTGGCTGGCGCTCTATCCTGCGCGGTGATATCAATAACATTCATTGCAGGACGCTGAGGCGATTGTTCTGCAGCTTGTTCCTCGTCCATCATCATTGAGCAACCACTTATACTTATCAAAGAAGCCGATAGCATGAGTGCCGTGCATTGTTTATTGAATTTCATGTTGTTACCTCATACCTTCGGTTCTATACAGCTTGCCATTGCGGCTCGTTACTCGCTCTTCTTGCCAGAACAAATCGACGGGAAAAAAGCGTGTTGCAGCAGCCACTATGTCTTTGTTACGCGCATTGATGATACGTGCGTTCACTACCGCGCCAGACTCTTGGTAAACTAATGTTCCTGTAATGTAATAGTCGATGCGCTCTACGTTTGACAACCGCTCAATGTCTCGCGTCAGTATTCTGTCGCTTTCCTCACCTATAATAATATCGTCTGAAAGTTTGAATTCTTGAGTAGAAAAGCCGCGTTTTGTGGCTTCGGTAATCATGCCTTGTTCAAGCTGATGCCCCAATAACATTAGCGGATGTTGCTGGTCTGGTGCATATTTCATAGTATCGACAGGTACGAAACCGACAACTGCATACCGCGCCTGCCTCGATGGCCCAGCATCAGCAAACAGTTCGTTCGCAAGTAAGTAGGTGTAGTATTCAACATTGCCTAATGCATTGATTGATGCACTATTTGTTTGCGCTAATTCGCTTTTTTCATCTACCGGCGTTGCGCAGCCGGTTAAAAGCCCCCAAACAAGCGTAAGGGAAAAGCAAAATCGAACAAATGCTCGAGGAAATGCTGATCTGGTTATGTATTGCTGGTCTTTCATTTCTCAAATCCGAGTAAGTAGCAGTACTTAGCTTAAACAAACATAAAACCGCTTCGCGTTTTCTAGCCGTAGCACGGTCGCCATTAAGCCGATACTAAAAGCGTCAAAAACACGTTTCTTTCAATGACTGCCTCACTCACAGCAATATTTGCACCAAGTATAGCTCACAGCCTAATATTTACGCTGGCTACCGCTTGAACCCTACCTAACAAGACCCACAGAGAGCACATGTGTCCCGTTCTGGGTCACGTAAAACCAATGAAAACATGACACCATGGTTGCGCAACAAGCCCTGCACTTTTTAACCGAATGTTTATCAGGTACTGCAACTTAAAAGCCTTTAGCGGAATCTCTTTGCCGCTCTAATTCACAAAGTGTTACCAAATTGTATTGACCTGCACGTTACCTCGCTGCATGCTCTAGCAATACCGTACTCCATCTGTATGCGCTTCCTTTTGTGTCGCTCGACAAGGACGTTGATGTGCACGGTCTGACTTTAATACAAGAATGAGAACATTATGAAAAAACTCTCCTTAGTTGCGGCAGGCGTCCTGTCGGTATTAATAAGCGGGTGCGGACAAGGTCCAAGCACTGAAGCGCAATCACAAGCCTCAACAAGTGACGCGGCAAAAATAGTAGAAGCCGCTAGCAATGCAGAAATGAACGTTGGATACAACGTTCCAATAGAGTACTTCACATTAGACAATGGCCTGAAAGTCGTGTTATCGAAAGACGATACCGCGCCAGTAGTAACGGTTGCTGTTTACTACAATATAGGCTTTAGAAATGAACCAAAAGAGCGTACTGGGTTTGCCCACCTATTTGAGCACATGATGTTTCAAGGTTCAGAAAACCTAGGAAAGATGGAGTTTATTAAACTCGTTAACGACAATGGCGGCGTGTTAAACGGCTCGACCCGCTTCGACTTTACAAATTATTTTGAAATCATTCCTACACATAAACTTGAAACCTTTCTTTGGGCTGAAGCAGATCGGATGAAAGGCCTTGCCATCACCCAGGAAAACTTGACAAACCAACAAGGGGTGGTGAAAAACGAAGTTAAAGTAAATGTGCTAAACCGCCCCTACGGTGGTTTCCCTTGGCTTGATATGCCGCAGTATGCCTTCAACAATTGGTATAACGCACACAACTTCTATGGCGACCTTGCTGATCTCGACGCTGCCAATCTTGAAGATGTAGACGCTTTCTTTAAGATGTATTACGCACCCAACAATGCAGTACTTGCTGTGGTGGGTGACATAGACGTTGAAGAAGCCAAACAAATGGTTGAGAAGTACTTTGCTGCTATTCCACCTGCAAAACTGGCGCCTCAACCAGATTTGACAGAACTACGTCAAGAAAAAGAAAAAGTCTTCAATAAGTTCGACAAACTTGCACCTAAACCTGCCTACGCCTTTGCGTATAAAATGCCACCACGTAACACACCAGAATATTACGCAATGGGCATCATTGACCAAATTCTCGTTCAGGGTGAAGACAGCTTGTTGTATCAAGAGCTGGTAAAAAACCAGCAAATTACGGGAAGCGTGAATGGCGGCATTAACTACTTGCTTGGCAACATGTTCAACTACAACGGCCCCATGCTTTGGATGAGCTCGTTTACTCACGACGATACCGTAAGCCGAGACACAATAACGGCAGCAATTGACCGTGTTGTAAACAAGCTTCAAGAAACACCACTTACCGAAGATGAAATGGCGCGAGCTATTGTAAAAATTCGCTCTAGCTTGTTCGATGCCCTCGATGGTTTTTACGGCTTCGGGCGTGCTGACCTTTTAGCGAGTTTCGCTTTGTTTGATAACGACCCGAACAAAATCAATCAACTTGAAGACAATTTTAAGAAGGTGACACCCGAAATTATCGCGAAAACGGTAGAAGAGTATCTTCGACCCACTAACCGAACCATTTTGACTGTCACGCCGGGTGTAGACCCAAACGACGCGGCTGAAGATGCAGTGGCTAGTGAGCAAGAAAACACATCGGAACAAGGAGAATAATGATGACATTGACTAAAAAGCTTCTCGTCACTTCTGTAGCTGCCCTTTGTTCATTTTGCGCATTAAGCGCAGTGGCAAAAGAAGCGCCACCTTCAGGTAGTAAACCTAAAGACTTTGTCGTACCTAAAACCGACACCATGACACTCGATAATGGATTAAAAGTCACCTTTATACCCTATGGAAAAACCCCTAAAGTCACACTTCAATTGAGAACGAATACGGGCAACATTGACGATGGCGACCATATTTGGCTGTCTGACATAAGTTATGAAATGCTGCGCCAAGGCACCATGACATATACTGCAAAAGCGCTAGCCGAAACGGTGGCAAGCATGGGTGGCGAGGTCAACACATCTGTGGGTATGGACGCAAGCTTCGTGGGTATGAGCGTGCTTTCTGAATTTGGTGACGATGCAGTAGGTCTCATTGCCGATATGGTAATGAATGCAAAATTTGAAGCCAATGACCTAGCCCGTATAAAGACAGATACTGAACGCCGTTTGACCGTGGCATTGTCTAACCCTTCATCAATCGCCGATGAAGCGTTTTATCACTCGGTTTATGGCAATCATCCATATGGCCGTTTGTACCCAACTAGCGATAGCTTGGCAGAATTAGACTCAGAAGACACTGCAAACTTTGTTAGCACTCATGTTGTGCCTAATAGAAGTCATCTTTACATCTCTGGCGTTTTCGACAAAGACAGCATTACAAAAGCGGTTGAAGTCGCGTTTGGGCAATGGGAAAAAGGTGATCCGATTGAAAGGCAAACTGTGTTGGCCCAATCTGGCCCCTCATTTGAATTACTGGAACGCGAGGCTGCTCCTCAGTCGACGTTGCGATTAGGGCTGTCAACACTTTCACCCGCGCACGATGACTACATGAAAGTGAGCGTAATGAACACGTTACTTGGTGGCGCGTTTGCAAGCCGCATCACATCAAATATACGAGAAGACAAGGGCTACACTTACTCTCCTCGTTCAGCGATGGTGAACCGCGTTGGTACCGGCGTATGGTATGAAGCTGCCGATGTTACGGCAGAATCGAC
>CAYVST010000164.1:0-5080 GCA_964454185.1 uncultured Alteromonas sp. | reverse complement strand
GCACTTTAAGCCAGGTAAAGAACTTCGCGAAAGAGTTGATGCGTCAATCGCATAAGAATTTTAAAAAGCCGCTGTAAAGCGGCTTTTTTGTACCTGCTTCTAGTTAAACATAACGTGTTTAAAACGTATTTTTAGGGTCATCCGCAAGGTTAAGTGTATTTTAGACTTTTGTTTAGTTGACTTTGACTATTGACGCCTTGGTAAATACGGTTATATATTATTCAGATAATAATAATGCGGTACCAATTGAAGTAATGTCACCCGGCGACGAAGAATCAATCATCAAGCAATATCAGCCGCTTATTCGCGCTTTAATTCCTTACGAACAGCAAAACAAGCTCTTAGAGGGTATTAACAAAT
This sequence comes from uncultured Alteromonas sp., assembly GCA_964454185.1. Lineage (GTDB taxonomy): Bacteria > Pseudomonadota > Gammaproteobacteria > Enterobacterales > Alteromonadaceae > Alteromonas. The sequence goes on along the minus strand of CAYVST010000164.1, from coordinate 4,720 downwards.
TCTCAAAAAGACTACCTAGCAGCGTCCGAAAAATAGTGAAAGATGAAGTGGTGCGCCTGACATCACTGACGGATGCACCCGCAGACAATTCAGCGTTTGCAAAATTCCCCGTGATGAAGTTCAAACATTTTGGCGTATCAATGCGTTTGGACAAGGTTGGTGCGCAAATACTTAAGAACGAAACCTCGCTGTACCAAGACCGTTATACAGTAGGTGTATTTGAGTCGGTAACGAATTCCGACTTCTATCAATCACAAATCAAAAAAGAGCAGTTCAAAAAAATAGTCGACGCTTTTAATGTTGAGAGCCAGTCGTTTACTGACATCGATTTTGGCGACGATACTGCGATTAGACCCAACTTTACGATTGCATCACCTCAATTTGAAAAAGGAAGAAACTGTGCTATTAGTTCTTTCTCACACAAGAGTATTGCGCTTGAAACTAAGCGCCCTCCTAATGCGACAACAGGCGATAAAATTGCGTTTATGTTGCCTGAGGTTGCTGGACTAACAAAAGAACCTACAGAAGTTACGTTAGAACTCGAGTCAGTAAAATATAATAAGCATCTTGGTAAATATGAAACGACCTTCGTGTTTCCAGAGGATTTAGACCCGTCTCTTGTTACTGCTCTCAAACGCTATGTCAGCATTACCGCCTATAAGCAGCCCCTGCAACGCGACTTAGAGATTGAACGCGCAATGCAAGAACTAGAGCGCGACCGTATTTTAGAAAATAGCCCATGGCTGCCAGTGTTACTTGCACCGGACAAACGCTCTTTGAAGCCAGAAATTGCGTTATTTACCAAAGCGAACGTTGAGCACAACGATACAGAAAAAGTATTGGCTAGTTTGCAAGATAAACCGATATTTTCACAGTTAGTTGAAGAGCTCAGAAAATATAACGAAGCCTATGTTTTCCATGGCAATATAAAGACCAAGGCGGGCAATGTAGAAATTACGGCGACGCACCGACAGTTGATAGAGCTCGGACAGCTTGACGCTCTTGTATACTTACTGGTGAAAACCGACGATTTTATATGCACACAGTGCCGCCTTGATGAAGTGACAAAGCAAGATAAGATAAAAGCGTTTGCTATTCACGACATTACAAGTAAAGACTTTGAACATTTATCACACATATCTCATGTACTTTATTGCAAAGATGTGACGGGCTACCTTAACAATCTTTCTTTAGCAGCAAAATGCGAATTTAAACCCCTGGCCAAGACGTTGAAAGCGAGTGGTACTAGTTGGCGTATCGATTTTGTCATGGAGGAAGACTTAGATAGGCGGTGTGAGACGCGTTATGTGTTAGATAAGGAAGCTACCATTAAAACGGGCCTATTGTCGTCTATTGATGCACGTGTATCTGATTTAAGTGCAAGTGGGCTAAAGCTCACCGTGGCACCAAAAAGCCAGATACCTTCAGAAATTAAGGTCACTGTACCTGATTTAAAACTTAAGAATGAAAAATACAAGGTTGTGCACTTCGATGCTGAAACTGGAGTAGTCAGACTGTGTTTAGCAGAAGACACCCGAAAGGAAAAAGTTGGTTCCAATGTGGGTAACATGGTTGAAGAAAATTCAGCCTACTTCAAACTCAATGATATAGCACGCATACAACGTTTGACACATCGTTTTATTTGGGAACTTGCGGTGAGGCATATGCCTTCATTATCCGTATTGTGTGTAATGAATCGCTTTACACTCGACAGGCTAAAAACTGTTTATCAAAGCGACACGTCTGACGATCTCTACCCGTTCTCTCGAACGCAGAATATCATTCCACTTCATGGCTTTTTCGCAGATAAAGGGCAAGCTAAACCCAAATCTCAAATTCTTGAGTCTATGTTTAAAGAAACGGCTCAACAAGCTTTGGTGGTGCACTGCGTCAGAAAAAGTGACAGTCGCCTGGTGTTTATAAAAGAGCGTGATTTTCTTTACTCAAAACTGAGAGCACAAATAAAGGCCCAGTTAGATGAAGGCAAAATCCAGTTAAGCGCAACCGACGTGACTGCTGTTCGCTGCCATGGCGCAACAACGCCACTAACGAAAAAGCGCCTTGCACAACTTTCCAAACTCGACAAAGCCATGTATGACAAGTTGGAGAACATGCAAGCAGGCTATACCCACTGCATATTTGTAACCAACATGTCGTCGCTGCATCACGATTTAGTGCTTTATAATCTTATTGCTAGGCCGCCAAAACAAAGCGGTGACGATGAAAACGTCGGCTAAACAAGCGCTACATATTTCGTTAACTTTCACCGGCAGCCATTTATATTGAGTCGTCATATGAAGTGCACCGAGCCGCGCTTTTTCCTATTATCTCTTTGAGCAATTTGCTATTCTTGTAAATAAATCAATAAAAAGGGTTAAGTGTTGAAAGGGATCCTGACTTTTCTTTTCATTTTAGTGTTGCTAACGTTTGCGTTTGTAGTAGGGGCACTTAATGAAACACACGTAACAGTAAATTACCTAATTGCCCAGGCCAACCTTCGCATGTCGACACTTATTGCCATAACGCTAGCCATTGGCGTGGTAATAGGAATATTAGTCATGTTAATGAGCTGGTTGCGATTGCGTGTTCAGTTAATGGCAGCCAAGTCTAAAATTCAGCGATTGGAACAACAACACTAATGCTAGAACTGCTGTTTCTTCTCTTACCTGTTGCGGCAGGGTATGGTTGGATTATGGGCCGAAACAGTGTCCGTCAAGCGCAAAGAAAGCAGTCAAGCATCCTCTCCAAACACTATTATAAAGGCCTAAACTTCCTTTTATCTGACCAACCTGACAAAGCAGTAGACACGTTGATTAAAATGATTAACGTGAACAGTGACACGGTTGAAACTCATATCGCAATGGGGAGTTTTTTTCGTCACCGCGGCGAGATAGACCGCGCCATTAAGGTTCATCAAAATCTAGTGAGTCGAGATGAATTGCAACCGGCGCAGCGAGAGAATGCGCTTCGCGAGCTGGGGCACGACTATACGCAAGCTGGCTTTCTAGAACGGGCCGAAAACGCGTTTTTGCAGCTACTTAATAGCGAAAATCATTACCTCGTTGCACAACAACAGTTATTTAGCATTTATCAAACTACTAAAGAGTGGGAGCGCGCAATTGAGCTGGCTGAACGCATGGTTCAGTGCCATGGCGATAACGACGATGTGTGCGAAAGGCTGGCACATTTTTATTGTGAGCAAGCTGCGGTTGAATTAAAGAATGACAGCCAGGGTGCTGCGCTGACGCTTTTACAAAAAGCCGTTAACGCTGACGAACACGCCGTTAGGCCTTGGTTGATGCTCGGTGAAATTTCACTTAATCAAAAACGATTTACCGATGCCAATGCCTACTTAACGCAGGTTGCTGAACGAGATATTAATTGGTTCAGTGAGGCGGTGCCGAGCCTAGAAAAAATTGCTGAAGAAACGGGAGATTGGGAAGCCTTTCAGAAGAATTTAGAGCTTCATTGGCAAGAGTGTGCGACCTCTTACCTTGCCATGGTCGATGTGCTTTTGAAGCGCGGAGACACAGCGCAGGCTGCCGAATATTTGCTAGCGCAGCTTCGTAAGCGACCCACTATGCGCGGCTTTAAAACCCTGATGGGGTTGTATATTGACCAACTGTCTGACGAAACCACCGCAGACAGTTTGCGTTTATTAAAAGAATTAGTAGAAAAGCAAATGCTTCAGCGTCCAAAGTATCGCTGTCACAGTTGTGGCTTTTCTGGTCGAAAGTTGTATTGGTTGTGCCCCAGCTGTAAAAAATGGGGTGTGGTTAAGCCGATAAAAGGGCTAGACGGAGAATAAGTAAACATGCAAGACCCACGCGTTATTGTTGCCTTAGATTATGACAATAAAGATACAGCATTCGCATTTGTCGACGGGCTGGATCCAAGCTTATGTAAATTAAAGGTGGGCAAAGAAATGTTCACTTTGTTTGGGCCAGAATTTGTGAAAGCCCTTATTGCAAAGGGTTTTGATGTATTTCTTGATCTTAAATTTCACGATATTCCTAATACAGTAGCAAAAGCATGCAAAGCGGCAGCAGAATTAGGCGTTTGGATGGTCAACGTTCATGCTTCAGGTGGCGTACCTATGATGAAGGCGGCAAAAGAAGCAATTGCCAATAGCAGCCATCCGTCAACCAAGCTTATTGCTGTTACTGTACTTACAAGTATGGACCAGGCGCAGTTATCAGATGTCATTAGTGATGTGACACCTGAGGAACAGGTGCTGCGCTTAGCTGACCTAACAGCGCAAGCTGGCCTTGATGGTGTTGTGTGTTCGGCACAAGAAGCACAAGAGCTTCGCACTAAGCATAGTGGTGATTTCTTACTCGTTACGCCAGGTATTCGCCCCATCGGTGCAGATGTGGGTGACCAAAAACGTGTGATGACACCGCCAGACGCGATGAGGGCTGGAGTGAGTTACCTTGTTATGGGGCGTCCTATTACGAAGGCCGAAAACCCAATTGCAGTATTAGAAGATGTGAATGCGTCAATAGGTGTTTGATTCATTGTTGTTTGCGCCTTAGTGCGCGCACAACCAAAAAAGCTCGGACGTGTTTGACACATTCCGAGCTTTTTTATTTAAAGAGACGTGCTTTTTAAGCACACAAGGCTATTCGCCTTTAAGCGCAACTTCTGCTGGCGTGTAGGTTAGACCAAGCTCTTCGCCTAACGCATCAACAACCGCTTTGTAAGTCACTTTGCCCTCGTG
>CAYVST010000163.1:0-5162 GCA_964454185.1 uncultured Alteromonas sp. | reverse complement strand
TTTTCACTTTGGCTAATTCAAACGACAGATGCATTACATAAATATTACATTTTTATGATTATCGGAAACGGTTTGAAAAATCAACACTTGATTTGTATATACATTGGATATACATTTTGAGTGTGGGGTGCAGTGTTACCAAAAGAGGTCCTGAATGTCTGAGAAAAATAGTAAAAAGAAGAAAAAGAATAGTCAGATGATTATTCGCATTAACGACCAGGAGCGCGCCCAGTTTATTGAGTTATGCGAAGAGTTAGATACTTCTGCTGCGCGCGAGGTAAGGCGCTTTATTCGAGAGTTTATTGCCAATCACAATGAGCAAGACTTGCGATAAATGTAAAACAACATAGAGTAAAAAAGGAAGAGACTATGGCTAAAGTTAAGAAGCTAAAGAAAGAAATCAAAGTAGCGAAAGCAAAAATTTCTAAGCAAGAAAACAAACTGAAAAAGCTTAAGAAGAAGCTTAAAAAAGCGAAGTAACAACATAATCGATAGTAAAAAAGAGTGCAAATGCACTCTTTTTTGTTTTCAACTTTAGTGGTGTGCTCACCAAGAAAAACTGATGGGATAAGTATAAAGCTGTTGTCTTAGTATCACTTTTCGTCGGTATTGTTGCAGTACACACGCTATGATTCAGCGCAGGGGTTGTTTTATTTCAGTACCTGAATTTAGTTGGGGGCAATAGTGAACGCCTGAGCTAATCTGTGCATGAGTTTTCCCTATCTGGCAATGCTTTGTGCTGAAAAACAATACACTTTATATGTATGAGAGAGCGAAATGTCTGCATTACGTACATATCTACCTTATACCCTCAACTGCCGTTTTAGACTACAGGGCGACACTCGATAAGTATTTTGTTACTCTGATTTCAGATGGCGCTATCGGAACCAAAGCAACCGCCAAGCTTCAGCAAATGAGCTCATTCTAATTAGCTGAGCAAAAATTGCCCGTAGTAAAATAGACAAGGAGTCACTGAAAATGAACAAGAAAGTATCTTTGGCGCACTCATTACCTTACACGTTGTTTTTAGGATTTGGTTTAGTAAGGCTGATATACCAATACAGTGTTTTGAACGCTATATCTGAAATTGGTAGACCAAGCTCTACGCATGCCATCGGTTATCTACATCTTCCTTTTGATGCCTTCGTAGTAGGTGTTATTGGCTTAGTCATCGGTTTTTTATTTAAGGCTATTATTTTAAAAGTTGATGGGAGAAAGCAGGTTAGTTTGCGCTGGTTGATTGTGATCTCTGCTTTTTCAGTTTCCTTGTTGGGAGCGTTTTCTGTTTTTTACGCTTATTCCAGTGTTGAGAAATATGAAAATCGCAATGCTCCACAAATCATTATTAACTCAGAGAAATTTCACAAATCCCCCGTTAACAAAGAAGCAATTTCAATTGAAAAGACTACGCCAGCAATCGCTCTCTGGGGTAGTGCTGAGACCGAAGAAAATACAGTTTCTTGGCAGGGAAGTAGAATCCGCACCGTAGTAAAAGATAGCATTCAGGTAGAGATCATATCCGATGATGTTCGCCAAACCACACTTGACTTAAGTGGCTATACCTACATCACAAGGCTTGATGTGCTTCCAATGAGTGATTATTTAGTCGTTTTGGTAAAACTTCGGGCTACTTCGAGAAGATCAATGCTGTATTTGTTTAACTCAGAGTTTAATGTCGTTTATCAAGAGATGTTAGAAAGATGCAGCGGCCCCCATCAGTTCATAGGATTGGTAAAAGACGGTGAATCAGACAAATTATTTATTGATTTGTGCGAGCCATTCGCAATGTGGATTAAATGAATAACTATATTCGCAAATGATAGTGAAGAAACATTCACCAAAATCTGAACACACGTTTGAGCAGCATGGATACCGCTAAAAGGCTCCAACTGAGAATAAATGGCCCCTCGAAAGCGTCGAATTTGGGCGATTTTATCCGGTTTCTATGTGTAACATGGGCATAGTCGCGATAACAGCTTTTTGCTCGAATAACGGAACGTCGTAAATTATTGAATTTCACCTTGCGATGTATTTATTGTCTATTTTTAAGGTCTTCGATAACTTGTGTAGAGACCCAAAATACATCTGACTGCTGTTTCCCACTGCCATCATTGCGCGGTACCATTCTATTGAAGAAAAGATATTTTCCGTCTGGTGATACCATTGGAGCGCCTTCTCTAACTTCTGTATTGATGGCGTTACCTAAATTGGTCGCATCACTCCAGGAACCATCTTTCTGCCGGAAGCTAATAAATAGGTCGGCTTCTCCGTAACCATCAGCGCGCTCACCATCCCATAGTATGTAACTCTCATCGGGGGCAATAAAAGGGTGGGCATTCCATCTGCCAGTATTAATCTCTTTTGGAAGAGGCTTTGGGTCTTCGCGTTTGCCATTAATCAGTCGCGAATAAAAAAGCGTGCCGTAACCGTCCTTGTGTCTGGCATTTTCATCAAACACCAATGTACCTTTGGCTGATACAGTGAGACCCATGATACGAATCTCTTCAAACTGTGGGCCAAGGCTTTTCCATTCAGACCAACCGTCCGAAGTACGCTCTCTGTATTTCGACCTGTGAAATTGGGATAGACCATCTGGCGAATAAAATGGTTTCAGCATGTTGTCTGGCATCACAGTCTTGTGCCATTGGTTATCGACATTCTTGAAAATATGACTTTCTGGTTGCTCTACTTCTCGAGAATGCCTCCACCGTTTAATGTAAATTGTGTTCATGTCGGGCGAAAAGCCGACAGAATCTCCCCACTTTTCTGTATTTACAATGCCTAGCGCAAAGGGTTGCGGTGTTAACCCTGGTGGCTTTTGCCCGAGATAGGGATGCAAGGGGCCTAAGGATATGTCCTGGCTATGACTTTTGCTACTCATTGTCACCATCGAAAACAGCAGAATAACTGGAAGGTGAATATGTTTCATGGTTTGCCCCATTTGAATGCCTTTAAATAATTGATTAATTGTATAAAGTCGAATTCAAAAGACCTGATGTCTTTCTGATTTCTGGCTGACTTTTTAAGGGGCTGTGGATTAACGAGGTTAAATGCTGAAGCGCTCGCTTCTGAATTAATTTCTCTGAAGCATTTGGAGGTCTGTTTTACGTACGATGCAGCATGTCTTCGTCCCCATTAGCTGTTTCGCTTTAGACAAGGAGCTGACCTGTAGTGGTAAGAGTTTAAACTTCCGAGTTGTGCGAAAAACAGGCATTAGTTAGTCTGGTAGTAAAAGCTGCTATCTGAAACTTTTTGAACAATATCGTATTCCAAACCTATGTGGCTATAGTCACCAGAAGTTGGAATAGTTGAATGGTGATTAATCACAACTCCCCAATGGTTATCGCTTATGCCTCCAAAGATTATATTGAAACTCTCTTCGTTTATTTTCGTGATTGCAGCAACGTTATACTCAGCCATTACCTTTCTCAGAGGCTTCGTAACCTCAGATAGTGCCATCAGTTCGGAAGCTACTCCAGGCTTGGATAATTTGTAATCTCCGGACGGGATAAATCCTGCTTGTTCGGATGGGAAGTAGGTAATAAGCTGCGTTGGACTATAAAACGTATTATTTATGCGAAAAACATGTGACGTCGTTTGCTGTACAATATAAATATTTGTACTTTGCCTCAAGCCTTCAACTTCAAGCTGTGAGTCCACTAAAAACTTTTTTATCCTCTCAATTCTTTCTTCTTTACATATTTGCTCTTTACATATTGAGATAATTGGTAAATTAGCGAGTTGCTTCTTATTGATATTCAGTAATCTACTTCCAAATACCCCAAAATTGAAATTTGCAAAGGCTTGCTTGTCGTTATTTTTGACGAAATGCGTTGGACGAACATCCAGCAGGTTATATGGAAAAAATGAAGGCAGATATGCTAACTGTATATCTGTTTTAGGAAGCATCTCATTCACATGTTTGAGCAGCTCTCTGTACTCGCTATCAATTTCCTTGTTGAAATAGGGTGGCATTTCTCCAAAAGCAGACGTAGCAATTATGAAACTGAAACATGATAAAAAAGCCCTAATCATTTTTATTTAAAATCCCTATAAATCAACAAGCTTTTGTAATAATGCAACCTAAGACTATCTCACTATATAAGGCAATTCAATGTCCGTCGTACATACACAAGGGAATATCAGGTTCGCTTTCACGTTATCACTGAAAGTGTCAAAGTAATCTATGACGAATCCATTCAACTTATGCGTTAGCGCAATTGTAATGGCTTACTTCAAGGTTTTTTCAAAATTCCTTAGCCAAGTATGCTCAGTTAACACGGTTTGCTGACCTTTGACCACGGCCTCTTTATATGATGCATCGTTAACATTGGGCAGGACATCATCAAAGCTAAACACGCCTGCATTGGCAAATGCAGCTTCGGCAAAGTGTGCATCATATGACAAGACGCCGGTGCCTGAAGCAAGTGAATACACCACGCGCTCATGCAGTCCTTGCTCAAATCCAGGAGATTGATGAAGTACAAAATCAGACTGAGACATCAACAATAGTAGTTCTGGAAAAGGAACACTTTCACTGTAGTGATGAAAATCGCATAGGGACTGATAGCGAGCAACGTCACGCCCTATAACGGTGAGCTTGTAGTCCCGTGTTGCGCAGTCGAGTAGGCACGTTTCACGCGCTTTAGCACGCAAGTATTTGTCTACCACTGCCGCTATTCGCAAAATCATTTCATTCAGCTGCGTCCTAGCAGGCCCGGCCTCAGATGGCATAACGCCAATTCGCTGCAAAAAGTCGGTGACATTGCGGCTGGCCTCGATAACAGGCCCAAGTTTATTCCAAACGGGGGCAAGGTCCTTTTTGAAGGCATGTTTATCAATAAATGATACAGGGAATAAAATAGAAGTGGCTGTATCCTGGTGACTGCTGCCATTTTGCGGCATTGCCCAGTTTGAAGATACCGCATGAGGGAAGTAGTGTGCTTCCACCCCACAGGCGCGTAAAAAGGCAACGTGTTCTTTTGCTACGCATAAGACTTTCACGGGGTGCCCGAAAAACCTGAGCATGAGATGCAGAGGGTTGTCTACACAAAATACGAAAAGTGGTTTTTGCTTGGCGTATTCCAGTGTATTCATGTCATCGGATAAGGGCCCTAAACCTACCGCATTAAAGCTCAATATCAGGGCGTAATCATCAAGTT
>CAYVST010000162.1:0-5257 GCA_964454185.1 uncultured Alteromonas sp. | reverse complement strand
AAAAGCTAAAGAAGGTAAATGTGGCGAAGGTAAGTGCGGCAGCATGTAATCAAGGCCTCATTTAGCGAGATAACACCAATTACACTAGTGTGATCCAAACTGTTATCTTGTAAATGCGTTGCTAAAATGGCCGTCGTTCGATGGCCATTTTTGTTTTAAATGGTAATGAAGTAGTGGGGAATGTATGAATGCCATCAAAGGTGCTGGTTTAGGCTTTAGACGAGAAATGCTGGACGAGCTTTTACCGTCTTTACCAAGCGAAGTCGATTTTTGGGAAGTAGCTCCCGAAAACTGGATTCCATTGGGTGGTCGTTATCAACAACAATTTGAACAAGCTTCAAAACAAGCTCCTTTCACTACGCATGGTTTGTCGCTTTCTATTGGGAGTAGTGACAAATTAGACGTTGAATTCGTCAAGAGCGTAAAGCGCTTCCTAGATACCAATAAGATCGACTTGTACAGTGAGCATTTAAGCTATTGCTCAGGCAATGGACATATGTACGACCTTATGCCAATTCCTTTTACTGAGGACGCTGTGAGTCATGTGGTTGCTCGAATCAAACAGGTTCAAGATATTATTGAGCGCCCTTTGGTGTTAGAAAATGTGTCTTACTATATTGCACCGGGTCAAGAGATGACGGAGCTGGAGTTTACCAACGCGGTAATACAAGAATCTGGCTGTCTAATGTTACTCGATGTAAACAACGTTTATGTAAATAGTATTAACCACAAATATGATGCTCGTCAGTTTATAGAAGGTTTGCCTTCTAACAAGATAGTGTACGGCCACATTGCAGGACACTATGATGAAGCAGAAGATTTAAAAGTTGACACACACGGAGCCGACGTTATTGAGCCCGTATGGAATTTGCTTGAACATGCCTATGCAACGCATGGTGTTTTTCCAACATTATTGGAACGGGATTTTAATATTCCTTCTATCGATACTCTGCTATCTGAGGTACGTCGTATTAAACAAATTCAAGAACAGTTTGTTAGCGTTGACGTTACTGCGCTTAACGGGAGCGTGGCGTGAATAAACCGTTTCAATCTGTCCAGTCAGAATTTGTAAGTGCAATAAAAGATCCGTCTTCGTATCAGCGACGCAGTAATGAAGAGTCGCGAAGAATGGAGATATATCAGTCGTTGTTTTTCAATAATATCGACAACTTTGTGAGCACTGCCTTTCCCGTACTTAAATCTATAGTTATTAAACTCTATGGTGAGAAAGGGTGGGAATCGTTAGTGAGACAGTTTTTTATAGAACACGAATGTCGTTCACCTTATTTTGCAGAAATTAGTAAAGAGTTTGTTGAGTACCTCTCTCGCTCGCCCGAACTTACTATAACGTTGCCGGAATTTAGCGCTGAACTGGCGCACTATGAATGGCTTGAATTAGATGTAAGCATTCGCTCGAATGATGACACAGCGACTTTTTATGAAGAAGGTCAGCGTGTGAGTCCAGTAAGAGTATCACCCTACGCCTCGTTAGCAGGCTATTCCTATGCGGTCCATTTAATAGGCGATGACTATATGCCAGAGACGACCGCGCCAGAGCAACAGTTTTATGTAGTTTACCGTGATGCGCAATGCAATGTTCAATTTGCCAATATCAACCCGGTTACTGCAATACTGCTTAACACATTGGAACAGCAAGACAATGGTGTAACGCTAGAAGGCCTTAGTGAGTTGCTCAAAAACCAACTTCCTCAAATACCTGAGGATGCCCTAAAATCTGGAATGCAGCAAACCGTGTCTGAAATGCTGCAAAAAGGCATCATAATGCCGGCTTTTGCCGATTAAACATACTTCATTTATTCGCTTTATATTAAACTTTAGCCCTGATCTGTATCGAAAGTGAGCGATCAATCATATTAGCGCTGTCAATCATGCTTGCTTTCGATTAACATTTAGCACCATTTTTTTGTTCATAAAATTGTTTAGGTAGTGCAAATGGCTGACAATTCAGATTTCAAAGAAGTCTATAACAAGTGGTACTTTCTAGCATCGCTAGTAACTCTAATCGCGTTTCCGTTGATGCATATCATCGCCGGCTGGTTTACCTTCTGGTTATAACGCAGACATTCAAGGCAATATTGTGACTGCAGAATATATTAAATCAGTAGTAAAAACCGTACCCGACTATCCAAAGCCGGGTATTTTATTTAGAGATGTAACCAGCGTTTTAGAAGATCACAAAGCGTTTAGCAGCTGTATCTCATTGCTTGTTGAAAAATATCAAGGCATGGGCTTCACTAAAATAGCGGGCACTGAAGCACGCGGTTTCCTTTTTGGTGCACCGTTGGCTATTGAAATGGGCATTGGATTTGTGCCTGTAAGAAAGCCAAACAAGCTTCCACGTGAGGTGGTCAGTGAAAGCTACGAGCTTGAATATGGCACCGACACATTAGAAATACATAAAGATGCTATCGAGCCAGGCGATAAGGTACTCCTTATCGATGACTTGCTGGCTACTGGCGGTACAATTGCTGCCTCTGCAAAGCTTATCCGCTCCCTTGGCGGAGAAGTCAATCACGCAGGGTTTGTTATCAACCTTCCTGATTTAGGTGGTTGTGAGAAGCTGACTGCGCTAGATATTGAAAGCTATTCAATTTGCGAATTTGACGGCGAGTAAACGCCTCATACTTTGCCCACAAAGCACATAAGGCTAAAAACGTAATAATGAGTTATCAGGTATTAGCGAGGAAGTGGCGTCCAGGAAAGTTCAGTGAGCTTGTTGGGCAAGAACATGTAGTGTCGGCCATTTCAAATGCTTTGGATAACGATCGCTTGCATCACGCGTATCTGTTTACAGGTACTCGTGGTGTAGGTAAGACGACTATTGCGCGCATATTCTCAAAAAGCCTGAATTGCGAAGAAGGGCAAGGCGCAAACCCCTGTGGCCAATGTAATACTTGCAAAGAAATAGAGCAGGGCAATTATGTTGATTTGCTTGAGATTGACGCGGCATCAAGAACCAAGGTAGAAGATACGCGAGAACTTCTTGATAACGTGCAATATAAGCCCACACGAGGCAGATATAAGGTGTACCTTATCGATGAGGTGCACATGTTATCGAAGCATAGCTTCAATGCTCTATTAAAAACGCTTGAGGAACCACCTCCTCACGTTAAGTTTTTATTAGCAACCACCGACCCGCAAAAGTTACCAATAACCATTTTGTCGCGCTGCTTGCAGTTCAACCTGAAAGCAATGTCTCGCGAGCAAATTGTTGGGCAGCTGTCGCATATCCTAGAACATGAAGCGCTCCCGTTCGAGCCTCAAGCGCTTGCTTTATTGGCTAGAGCTGCACAAGGTAGTATGCGTGACGCACTAAGTTTAACCGACCAAGCTATCGCGCAAGGTGGAAATCAAGTTGTTGCGTCAATTGTGACCGATATGCTTGGGTTAATGGATAAGAACCAGCTTTTGAAGGTCATTCATGCTGTGGTAAGCAAAAGCCCTGGCGATGTACTTCAATTGGTCAATGGTATCGCGGAACAAGCGCCTGATTATGACAATGTTCATGGTGAGCTTGCCAGTCTTTTGCATCAGATTGCTCTTACGCAATGGGTTCCAGAAGCATGCAAGCTTGAGACAACGTCCGCAAAAGCTATTTATCAGCTAGCCAAAACAATTCCAGCAGAACAAGTTCAATTGCTGTATCAAATTGCACTTCAGGGCAGAAAAGATTTACCGTTTGCCGCAGATGGTAAAAGTGCATTTGAAATGACATTGATGCGTATGATGACATTTGCCCCATCTGCACCGCTTGTTGACACTGCTTCCGATATAGCGTCAGGAAACAGCAACGTTGCATTGCCGATTAGTGGCAATACCAGTGTTAATGAGAGTAATTCAACGATATCGCCGCCAGACCCAAGTGGTGGCCCGGGAAACGTCAGTGAGCAGGAGGATGCGCATGTTAGCGAAACTTCTGCAAATTCAATTAAAACACAAGATGTTGTTGATGATGGCCATGTTGTCTCTGAAGAGTCAGAGAGTGCAGTACATGCACAGCCATTTGACAAGCCACAAAACGACGGCCTAGGGACACAACCGCCAGAAGCAATGGTTTCTGAGCTCGCCACGTCAAACCAAACTGTGCCAGAACAAGCTGTACCCAACCAAACTGTTCCGGGACAAGCTGTGTCAAACCAGGCTGCGCAGGTTGAAACGGCATCAGTTGCAGATGCTGCAGACGTTGGTTTTGACGGTCCACCGCTGGATGCTTACATGGATGACATGCCTGTTCCGTCAGACGACGCGCATTTTGGCATCGATAACATCAATGTTTCTGTTCATTCTGATGCAATGGAACCCGATGCCGCATCAACAGAGCACAAAGACACAACCGTCACCGCAGATACGCTTTCGGCCGAAGAGCAATTGACTTCAACAGCTGACATGCTGGCGCTTCGTCAAAAGCTTAAACAGCGCAAGGCTGAAGAAGCAGACAGTAAGGCAAATGACAGTGGAGCTAACTCGGGGCTGACAAGTGCGGACGAGATTCAGGCGCGATTTGTAAAAACAGCGACACCATCTGCATTAAATGATGAATCTAGCGTGTCCAACGAAGGTCGCGAGCTCAGCGCTGATACGCCTTTTGAGGCTGGCAGTACTGGTGATTCGACAATTCACGATGCTGTACAGGTTACTAGCGATGCACCTACAGCTGACGATACCGCAGTGAAAAATGCTTTCCCTAGTGCGGAACAACAATACGCTGGCCAGCACGAAAGTAGCAACGAAACATCAAACGACGATTTTTCATTGGACGAGTTCGACTCTGACGCGCCTTACGCGAATGAGCCCAGCGCTTCATCGCCTTTTGAAAGTGAGGCCCATGCGCCTTCCTTTGAAGAAGTTCCAAATGAAGTGGTCGAGCCCCCAGTAGCACAGAAAGGTAGCGCGGCATCTACTGTTGAGCATGATGCGCCACCTTGGGAGAGCCAACAGCACGGCCCGGCAGAATACGCTGATGCGCACAATGAGCCGCTGCCTCATTGGGAAAGTGATGTGCCCGTTGAAGGTGCTGCGCGTCAAAATCATGACAATACTATGCTCGGCCATAGCGAGGAACAAACTGGGTTATCTGATGGTGACTTTGCGCGCGATGCATTTGATTTTGATACCCCGCTTGCTACAACGTATAGCGGAAGCCTTAAAGCTTATCTCAATGACGGGAACAAACTTATTCATGCCAGTCAAATTGATAGCTGGAGCCAGTTGGTAGAGCAAATGCCTGTTGCTGGTT
>CAYVST010000161.1:0-5434 GCA_964454185.1 uncultured Alteromonas sp. | reverse complement strand
AGGCTGTAGCCCCCATTTTCTTAAGATGCGCTGATACTCACCAGATTCTTTTAAGCTAATAATCGCTTGTTTAATGGCGGATGACTCTTGCTGACCCGTCTTCATACCCGTGGCAACATGAAGTTCAGCACTGAGTTCCTCTAACACTAGCGTGCTCGTAACATCAATAGGGTTAAACCCTGCTGCTTCAATTTCGTAGCTCCCTGTATCGAGATTAGACAATACAAAGTCTATACGTCCGCGGTAAAGCAGCTTCCAGAGCTGGTTGGGTTCTGAAACCAAGACTAGATTCTTGTTTTCTTCAAAACCCTGTTGCAGCAGATAATTTGCTGAACCATAGCCGCGTATTGTGCCTACGCGAAAAGCTTTTGCTTGCGCTAAATTATTAAGCTGCAATTCTTCTCTGCGTTTTAAACGGATGAGTGATGCTTCAACATTGCTTACTGCGCCTAGCCATTCGAAATCGTGCTCACGTTTTTGCGTTCTTAACAGTGACAGCAATACCATGTCAGGTTTGGTGATCGTTTCTTGGTAAGCACGTGCCCACGGCATGTGCTCAATAGAACTAGAAAACGGAAGCAGAGGCGCGATTGCGTTAGCGAGATCTACGTTTGCACCTTTTGCTTTGCCAGAGGCATCTACCCAATAAAAAGGCGGTGTCACTTCGCTTAAGAAGCAGATATGTTTCGTAGTTGCTGTCACTCCAGTGCTAACACATAGTAGCAAAACCAGACTAACCAAACGTTTAATTGTAACGAGCTGCAATTGGACTACCTGAAAATAAACAACATTCATTCTGATTGTCGTATTGTGAGTAATATTCCACGAACAAGAACGACCCAAAAATAAGACGTGTCGCATTGGCGCTATGCCTTACGCTCACTAGAATGAACTACTAATGACATGCTCTCATTAAATCGTATATTAGACAAACAATTTACAAACGGTTTATTCCGCTAATTGATGCAGTTGCGCAATATCAGGATAAACCACTAATTGTAAATCCAAGGATTTCCAATACTGGCTTTCTCTGACCAGGTCTGCCGAGATAATAGGCTTTTCATCCAGCCAGCCATCGGGAAAGGTTACCGTCATCGTGCTCTTATCGGCTTCTACGACAATATCAGGCAAAAAGCCTTCTTGACGCTTAATGTTAAGTAATACCCCTAAGCGCAATAATGCGATAAGGCGCTTTACTGCATTATCATCGAATAGATTGAAAGACGGAAGTTCATTGGCGCGTATTTTCTTCCTGTGAAAGCGCACAAGGGTTGATAGCAACAGCTGTTGTTCTTGTGTAAAGCCTGGCATGTCAACGTTCGCCAAAATGTAGGCGCTATGTTTTTGAATGCCTCTAGAGTTTATCTGCATACCGACTTCATGCAGCAATGCCGCCCACCCCAGCATGCTTTTAAAGTCTCGGCCTCTTAGTTTCCACGGCTTTTCTACGTCGTTAAAAAGCGAAAGCGTGGTGTTTAGCACCAAAGTGGCTTGTGTGGTATCAACATCGTATCGCGTAGCGAGGCTGCTGGCGGTGCGACCTCTAATATCTGCATGATGAAGTTCATCCTCCATCTGATATAGCACACCCTCACGCAGGGCTGCAGGAGAATAAACGAGGCCGTCGATTTCAAGTGCTTTGAAAACGGCAATTAATATCGCTAACCCGCCTGCAATAACCACACGTCTATCTTCGCTTAAGTCAGGGTAATTAAGCTTGTCTATGTGGCCTGCACTGACAAACTGTTTCATTAGGTTACGCAAACTCTTTAGCGTAACAGGGATGTCATGTCCGTTTGGGCGGTCTTGCTGGCAAAGTGTAAACAGCGAGCGAATAGTGCCAGAAGTGCCAACACATTGTACCCATCCTAAGCGACGATACTTGTTATCGATCATTTCAAGTTCTTGCTGGGCAGCAGTGATAGCGCGTTCAAATGTTTTGTTTTTCAGTTCACCGTTGGCAAAAAAACGCTTGGTGTAACTGACGCAGCCCATTTGTAAGCTTCTGCACAATAGGGGGGTAAAGCCTTCTCCAATAACAAATTCAGTAGAGCCACCGCCAATATCAACCACCAATTGTTGACCGTCGGCATGATTAGTATGGGCGACACCAGAATAGATTAAACGGGCTTCCTCTACACCTGATATCACTTCGATAGGGTAAGGTAGGATATCTTTTGCGGCATTGATAAAATCGCGAGCATTGCGTGCTTTTCTAAGCGTGTGGGTAGCCACAATGCGCACAGAATCTGGTTCGAAACCCTTCAGGCTCTCTGCAACCACTTTAAGCATAGAAAGGCCGCGCTCCATGGCTTCATCCGACAAGATATCTTCGCTATTTAAGCCTTCCGCAAGTCTGACTTTTTGCTTTACGCGATGGAGTATTTGAACTGACCCAGCAACAATACGTGCAACGACCAAGTGAAAACTGTTTGAGCCTATATCAAGTGCTGCGACTTTGTTGACTTCTCGAGTTTCCACATCATTAAAAACAGATTCGTGCTGGGTCATGTACTTCCTAAAGTGTTTCTTCGAGCTTCCTCAAATAATCATATATCTCTATCTGTGAGCGAAGCTTTTTACGGTTACCCCTGCGAACGTACTTGTTGCTCTGATCCTTGTCAATCACTCGCGCTTTCAGGGTATCTTTAAATTGTAGTTCCATTATATCAACAATGCGCTGTTGAAGTCCCTTATCGTATACAGGACAACCTACCTCTATACGGTTATCCATATTGCGGGTCATCCAATCGGCCGATGAAATATAGACTTTTCTATCGCCGCCACCTTCAAAAATCATCACGCGAGGATGTTCCAAAAAGCGGTCAACAATTGAGATGATTTCGATATTATCACTGACGCCTTTTATGCCAGGATTCAAGGAGCACATACCGCGTACTATGCCTTTTATCTTCACACCTGCCTGACTTGCGCGATACAAATCATCTATAAGTTCTTTATCAACCAGGTTGTTAATTTTAAAGGTTATTTGCGCTTTATGCCCTTGGTTTAAATGTTGAATCTCCTGTCGTATAAGCGACTGAATCTTGGTGCGCGCATTCAATGGGGAAATTTGTAAGTGCTGGAACTTATAGCGTCGATATGGGTACTGAATTAAATCAAATACCGCTACGCCTTCATTGGCAAGCTCTTGATTGCGTGTAAATAGGCTGTAATCAGTGTAGATTTTTGCGGTCTTTTCATTGAAGTTACCTGTGCCAAAGTGTGCGTAATTCACCAAGCTGCCGCGCTCTTCGCGGGTTACAATGCACAATTTAGAGTGAATTTTTAGGGTAGGTACACCCAATACAACCCGAATGCCGGCATCGGTCATACGTTTTGACCATTCTATGTTGGCTTCTTCATCGAAACGCGCGCGAAGCTCAACGACCACAGTCACTTTTTTACCGTTATCAACGGCATCGATCAGCGAATTTACTATGCGAGAGTTACTGGCAACGCGATAAATGTTGATGCGAATCGCTTTAACATTGGGGTCGAATGCCGCTTGGCGCACAAATTCAGTAAAGTGAAGAAATCTGTGGTAAGGGTAGTACAAGAGAATATCGTGCGCTGTAATCGCGTCAAATACGGTGTTGTATTTTGAAAACGCGTTGCTATCAAGTGCAGGTAAAGGCGCGTGTTCAAGATATTCACGGCCTACATTTGGAAATCCAATAAAATCTTTAAAGTTCCTGTAGTGCCCCGCAGCATGCATAGTGTCTAGCTTGGTAATCTTCAGGCGCTTGCGCAAGTCTTGCTGCATGTCTTGAGGCATATCGTTGTCGTAAATAACACGAACAGGCTCTGCAATAAGACGTTGTTTCATACTTTCTGACATCTTTTCAACAAAGCTCTCGTCAATTTCTTCATTGATAGAGTATTCAGCATCGCGTGTCATTTTAAACGAGAATGCTTCAATTTCGTCAAATTTAACAAACCCTCTGAAAATATCTTCAATACAAAGCTGAATCATGTCATCAAGCATGATAATACTTTTCTTTTTACGACTTTTTTGTGGAGGAATTAGCATAAAACGCGACATTTCAGATGTAGGAACCTGAATAACTGCAAACTTTGGATTACGCTCTTCCCGCCGAAGTGCCACGTACAAATACACAGAGTTACCGTTCAAGCGGCTAAGTAAGTCAGTCTTTTTATCAATCAAAATAGGGGCAATGTGTCGCAGCACCTTGTTTACAAAAAAATTGCGTACCCATTGTCTCTGGTATTCATCTAAGTCGTCTTTGCGAAGAATGTGAATATTATATCGTGCGAGTGCTTTTACGACGTCCTTATGAATCAGGTCGAATTTTTCAGAAAGTTGCACCACCTTTTTCTGAATTTGTGCCATGAGTTCAGTTTGTCGAAGCGCTTCTTCCTCGTTACCATCGTTTTGTGCAATGGTAATTTGGCGCTTAACGTCTGCAGCGCGGACACGATAGAATTCGTCGAGATTATTTGAATAGATACCTAAAAAGCGAATACGCTCCACTGCAGGGTTGTTTTTATCAGCGGCTTCTTGAAGTACGCGTTCATTAAACGCGAGCCAACTTAATTCTTTGGGATAATATAAAACGTCGCTATCCATAATGTCTCAATTTACGTTCATCAAAATGGTCAAAGCCTGCCATGAGTCAGTGACACTACTGTGACAACGCGCACAAACCGTGCGCGTGAAGTCATTAGCCTGTTTATTTCACCGTTTGGCGTCAATATCAACGACCAGATCGTTTGCCAACGCCTCTAGCGCTTCTTGTAATGCGCCATCGTCAAAATCTTCTGGTACGCCTATTTCAGCCTTTGCTTTGAAAATTAGGCTTCCCCAGTTAGGCGCACTTTCGCAATGAGAAGCAAACGTTAAAATGTTGAGATTAAATTGATGAAGTACGGACGTTAGTTCTTGAACGATGCCGGCTTTATCGTTGCCCATAACGTTTACCGTCAGTGTGGTCGCATTACTGTCAGTATCGCCGGCTACAGCAACGGACTGAACGGAAAGGTCGGCAATGCCATCTAATGCATTTATGAGGTTTTGTTTCTCATCATCTGATACGTGGACCTCAACGAATCCTGTGAACATGCCGGCCATATGGGCAAAACTTGACCCTTGCCAATTTCCTTGATGTTTATAAACACACTTTGCCAGTGAATCTACCAAACCAGGCTTGTCTTTACCCATAA
The DNA here is from genome assembly GCA_964454185.1 of uncultured Alteromonas sp. Lineage (GTDB taxonomy): Bacteria > Pseudomonadota > Gammaproteobacteria > Enterobacterales > Alteromonadaceae > Alteromonas. Next base: position 250 of record CAYVST010000161.1, on the reverse strand, counting down.
TGCTTATAACTAATGATTGCATGAGTTGCTCCTTAGCAGGTTTGTTAAGAAAAACTTTGATCGTCTTCTTGCAGGGTAATACCATAACGCGACAGACTGTACGCATTGGTAAAGTGATAAACTTTCACTTGCTATTAGCATAACAAAACTTACACTGCTCACCAGTGCAATTTTCGTAGACTTTCTTTTAAATAGAAGAATTTCAAAAATAAAAATAAAGATAATCAGCTTCCAATGAGTTTTGATAGCG
>CAYVST010000160.1:0-5496 GCA_964454185.1 uncultured Alteromonas sp. | reverse complement strand
AATAGCTACATTCATTTGTTTTCCTGGTTGATTAACTTGCTGATGAGCAATGTAACATTCACATCTGGTATTCGCTTACTCAACAATATCGGCCGCTCACCATCTATCCTTAAACTATAAAACGCCTGCCGAAAAAGCCAGCGTATATTGACCATTGCGCAACGCGTTTGTGCACCCCAAAAGGGGTTCAGCTAGAGACGCAAAAATGCGTTGGGTATGAAATTGCCATGATAAGTATGGTTCGTGATACATGCTGTTGGTTAGAAGATATACAGTTATGTGTTATACTTCACAACAAGTGAGAGTTGAGGGCAGAAATCATGCAAATAAACAACAACGGTGTTTCTTCTTTGCTTAGCCAAGTGCAAGAAAAACAGAATAATCTGTTTGAAAAGCTGGCGTCTGGCAAAAAGGTCAACAATGCCCTTGATGATGCATCGGCACAACAGATTATTGATAGGTTGACGTCTGAGGTTGAAGGCAACCGCCAAGCAATTAACAATGTTTATGACGGTATCTCAGTTGCTCAAGTAGCCGAGGGCGGCTTAGGCAGCATTAATGACGACGTTAATCGTATACGCGAACTTACCTTGCAATCAGGTAGCGGCGTATTGAGTGACGGTGACCGCCGTGCCATTCAATCAGAAATTACTCAGCTTCAAGAGAACATCAGTCAAACTATTGAGCAAACTAATTTTGCTGGCAAACCGCTACTTTCAGATGATGGCGAGCTGTCGTTTCAAGCAGGCGCAAATGGCGGGCAGTCTATCGACATCAACACACAGGACATTGCATCCCAATTAAGTGATGTACTGTCTATTGATATAACGTCAGGTACGAGTGTAGAAGATGCGTTAAGTGCTGCTGATGCCGCGATAGAAACCGTAGGTGGTGCTCGAGGTGACTTGGGGGCCGTTCAAAATCGTTTTGAAAGTGCTGCCCGAAATTTGACCCAAAGTAATGTGAATGCTGCTGAAGCGAGAAGCCGCTTGCAAGACCTAGATTTCGCACAAGCGTCTTCTGAACGCGCAGCCAACGATGTTAGAGGGCAAGCTGCACTTACGGTTCAAGCACAGGCTAATCAACAAGAGGGCCAAGTGCTAGCGCTCTTGAATTAATACGCTGAATCTCAATATTATTCGAAAGAAGCAGGGCAACCTGCTTTTTTTATTGGTAAATTTCCTAAATCAGATGTTGCGCTGCGATCTTTTGCCGTTACAATTTGTAAATGCGCTAAACTGTAAATAATAACAAAGCGTTCTCGGGGAATTGATGAAGAACATTTTGCTGGTTAGTGATAATCAGGAACTTATCCAAAACTTGGAAACTATTGTTACCTTCATGGGCGAGTCTTGTCAGTCTCGCAGTTTTGATGAAGGTCAGCGGTACCTGCAAGACAGTGGGGCCGACGCTGTACTTATTGAGCATACATCGAGTCAGGTGGTTAAAGGGTTTGTTGAAAAGTTTCCTCATATACCCTTCGTTGCTTTAGTAGAGAACAACAGCCAGGCGTCTGCACACAGAAATTTAGTGAGTGTTATTGCTACGCCGCTTACTTATCCCGTTTTGACTCAGGCAATACACCGTTGTCAAGAATACACGCGACGTAAACCTGGCCTATCACGAGCTGCTGGCACTAAAACCCGTTTGTTCAGAAGTTTGGTCGGTAAGAGTGAGCAAATACAGATTGTACGGCGTTTGGTTGAACAGGTTGCTCCTACTGACGCCACAGTGCTTATACTCGGCGAGTCAGGTACAGGCAAAGAGGTCGTTGCACGCAACGTCCATTTTTTGTCTCAGCGAAAAGATGGCCCTTTTATACCTGTGAATTGCGGTGCTATTCCTGGTGAATTACTTGAGAGTGAATTGTTTGGTCATGAAAAAGGGGCGTTCACTGGCGCGATAAGCGCTAGGAAAGGTCGTTTTGAGTTGGCTGAAGGCGGCACACTGTTTCTTGATGAAATTGGCGATATGCCAATGCAAATGCAGGTTAAGCTACTACGAGTGTTACAAGAACGCACCTATGAGCGTGTGGGAGGCAACAAACCGTTGCAGTGTAACGTTCGCATTATTGCTGCTACTCACCGTAATTTAGAAACGATGATAAGCGAAGATAAATTCCGTGAGGATTTGTACTATCGCTTGAATGTTTTTCCGATCGATAGTCCGGCACTACGCCAGCGTAAAGACGACATTCCTTTGCTTTTACAAGAGCTTAATAGTCGAATTCAAGGTGATGGCGTAGAGGGTGTCCGTTTTACAGAACGCGCAATTGCCTCATTGATGGAGCACGAATGGGCGGGCAATGTACGGGAACTCTCTAACTTAGTTGAGCGTCTCACCATATTGTATCCTGGGCAAATCGTGGATATTGCTGATTTACCAGAAAAGTATCAATACGGTGATGTTCAGGCATACGAACCAGACTACCCGGAAGAGATCCTCGAGCGCGAAGCCTTTAATGCGCTATTCGCAGAAGCAGCGGCACAAGAGCCCGAGGATGAAGTGATGGCAGCATCAGAAGATGAACTGTCAACTTCAACCATTTCGTCTGCCCTTCCTGAAGAAGGCGTTAACCTTAAAGAGTATTTGTCAGAACTTGAGGTTAATCTGATACGGCAGGCGCTAGATAATCAAGACTGGGTCGTAGCGCGCGCTGCGGATAAGCTCGGTATGCGACGCACAACGTTAGTTGAAAAAATGCGTAAGTACGACATCCAACGCACCGAAGATGCGTAACGTCAGGGATTTGACGTTGCGTTTTTATCTATAAATTCCTCTCTATCATGCTGAAAGTAAAAGAAAAATAAAACTGGCATATCTCCTGCTTTAATCAGTCATATTCCAATAGCGTCTGCAATTTGACGAGGTGTTTATGGCTTTTGAAAGCACACACAATTCAACTGACTATTCTGCAAATCGGTTTTTGCATGATGAAATCGATAGCGCTATTTCGCGCAATGGTGAGTGTCATTCAAAATCAAACGATATAACCTCTTTGCGGCTTCAAGCCAGTCGTTTGGAACACTTGCTCCAAGTCTTGCCTGCTGGAGTAATTGTTATTGATGGAAAAGGTATTGTTCGGCAAGCAAACGAACAAGCCAAAGCGTTACTCGGGGAACCTTTAGAAGAGGAAGTGTGGCGAAGTATCATTGCTCGCTCCTTTAAGCCCCGTGCTGATGATGGACATGAAGTGTCACTAGTGGATGGCCGTCGTGTGAAGCTGTCTATTACGCCGCTTGAGAACGAACCCGGTCAACTCATAGTGATCACCGACTTAACCGAGACGCGTCAATTACAAGCGCGAGTTAGTCATATGCAGCGGCTATCGTCGCTAGGCAAAATGGTCGCATCCTTAGCGCATCAAATCCGTACACCGCTGTCTGCCGCTATGCTCTACGCGTCAAACCTGACTCGAAAAGGGTTGGGTCAAGAAGCGCAAGCACAGTTTGCCAATAAGTTAACAGATAGGCTTAAAGAATTAGAGAGCCAAGTCAATGACATGCTCTTATTTGCTAAATCTGGTGAAGAGCAAGTCGTGTCGACCATTACGCTAGATGAGCTTTTTAGCGCTATCGAGGGCAGCGCGAACAGCATGGCTATCCAAAAAGGACAACGCTTGGTATTCACAGGTTTTGGTGAGTTAGTATCCGTTACGGGGAATTTAACAGCGCTCCAAGGCGCTATTTTGAATCTCGTCCATAATGCTAGCCAAGAGACACCAAAGAACGAAGAAATACGCATTGATGCTACTGAATGCAGCGGGAATCTTATAATTTCAGTTGTTGATGGCGGGGCAGGAGTACCTCCATCACTCCAGGCCAAAATTTTTGAGCCGTTTTTCACAACAAAAACGCATGGTACGGGATTGGGTCTTGCCGTCGTCAAATCTGTTGTGAACGCACACAATGGTAGTTTGAGCGTAAGTAACATTCCAGATGGCGGCGCATGCTTTTCGTTAGCCTTGCCATGCAGTAAATCAAAAGGTAGCCGTCAGCCCATGACGCAAGTCGCATAAGTCTCAGGAGAATATGATGTCTAAAACAACAATTCTGATTGTCGAAGATGACGCAGGGCTTAGAGAGGCACTGGTAGATACGCTTATGTTAGGTGACTACAAAGTGGTCGATGCTGATAGCGCGGAAGCTGCGCTGATGGTGTTGGGTTCTCAACACGTTGATTTAGTGGTTAGCGACATTCAAATGGGTGAAATGAGCGGTCTCACCTTGTTAAAAAGCATTAAAACTAAGTTTCCGAACATGCCAGTTCTGCTGATGACAGCCTATGCGACCATTGATGATGCTGTACAGGCAATGCGAGACGGAGCGACAGATTATTTGTCTAAGCCGTTTGCACCTGAGGTACTGCTCAACCTTGTAGGCCGCTACGCACCTGCACAGAAAATTGAATCACGCACACCGATCGTCGCAGACCCTACGAGTTTGAAGTTACTTGAATTGTCTAGAAAAGTGGCGAAGTCAGATGCGACTGTTATGGTGATGGGTCCTAGTGGCTCTGGTAAAGAAGTGCTTTCGCGTTATATCCATGACCAATCTCCACGTAGTGAAGCGCCTTTTGTTGCCATAAATTGTGCGGCAATTCCCGAGAACATGCTTGAAGCGACGTTATTTGGCTACGAGAAAGGTGCGTTTACCGGAGCTATTCAGGCTTGCCCAGGCAAGTTCGAACAAGCACAAGACGGTACGTTGCTGCTCGATGAAATAACAGAAATGGATTTAGCCTTACAGGCTAAACTTTTACGCGTATTACAGGAACGTGAGGTCGAGCGTCTAGGGGGGCGAAAAACGGTTAAGCTAAATGTAAGAGTAATTGCAACGAGCAACCGAGACTTGCGAAAAGCGGTAGATAACGGTGATTTCAGAGAAGATTTATATTACCGGTTAAATGTATTTCCTATTGAATGGCGACCATTGTCTCAACGCCCTGGCGATATAGTGCCTCTGGCAGAGCATTTAGTTCAGCGTCATGCAACGTCACAAGGGTTGGGAGTAGTGCGATTCAGTGCTGCCGCACGCAACAAACTCAGTCAATACAGCTGGCCTGGCAACGTGCGTGAGTTAGAGAACGTGGTGCAGCGAGCGCTAATATTATGTGAGAACGGCGAAATTGATGCCAGTGACTTAATGATTGATGAAGATTTACACGTGGCTATTGATACACCAGCAGAGCAAATCGACGAGAACAAATTGGGGTCAGAGCTGCGCTATCAAGAGCATCAAATTATTCTCGACACCTTAGTATCATGCAATGGCAAGCGTAAAGACGTAGCAGAGAAGCTAGGCATTAGTCCGCGCACTCTGCGCTACAAGCTGGCTCGCATGAGAGAAGACGGCATAGAGGTTCCAGCCTAACGCCTCCACACAGTTCATAGTCACGTGATGCTGACTATACTAAACAGTTACATAGCCGACCGTCGCCTATGCAGTATTCTTGGCGGCGGTTTTTTGTTGTTTATTCTTCTTACCCTGTCATAAA
>CAYVST010000159.1:0-5524 GCA_964454185.1 uncultured Alteromonas sp. | reverse complement strand
GCTTCAATTCAAAAAACAGGGCGCGAATTGTACGTGAAACATCCGTAAATCACAACCCCGATTCGCAGAAAAAATGATTATTTTTCCAACATGGGAAGAATTATGCCTGAATTGCCCATTTGATGCAGCTTTAAAAGCGATAAATAGCGAAAAAAATAAAGAAAATGACAGCGTTGGCGCAGTAAACGAAAAACGAAACGCAATGAAAGGATCGTTTTTCGCCGAATTAATTGGCGGATCTAAACGCAATTTATTGTAAATGATCGCTGTTAATTAATGATAATCGGTGATGGAGATCGGGAATTGAACAACTATGACTACATGCGATCTTGCGCCGATCGAAACCAACAGATCGCTAGGCGATCGAATAATGTCAAACTCACCTTGCCCTTGTAAAAAAGCAATTAAACGAAACTGTTCACAACGTATTTCTGGAATAGAAGTTTAAATAAATGTGACAAATACGCATCTCGAATGAAAATCCTTCATGAGCGCCTATAATTACAACATTAACCCTGTGATTAGCAAAAAATTGAAGACGCTAACGTAACGTTAATTGTGTAATTGCCATACTTTCACCTACTGTTTTCATTCACTGTATGGTTTGTTTTGTACGTAAATGCGTTAAGCCGTCATTTTTTAAGACAATTTGGTGGATAGTATGGGCGATTAAGGTACAATCGCCCCCAATTATTGCCCGACGTTAGAGTAAGTTTTTATTGCCATGCCTATGGATATAGATCAAATCCGCGCCCTGTCGAATGAAGATATGCAGGCGGTTAACCATCTGATTCAACAACAAGTGGACTCAGAAGTTGCACTGATTAATCAGCTAGGTTTTTACATAGTAAATAGTGGTGGCAAGCGCTTACGTCCACTGCTAACTGTGCTAAGCGCACGCGCTATGGGCATTGACAATAACGACCATCATACCCTCGCAGCAATCGTCGAGTTTATTCACACCGCAACTTTACTGCACGACGACGTGGTAGACGAGTCGACAATGCGTCGTGGCCGCGAAACTGCTAACGCCATTTTTGGCAACCAAGCCTCTGTATTGGTTGGCGATTTCTTGTATACGCGTTCATTTCAGATGATGGTGAGCCTAAAGCGTATGCGCGTAATGGAGATTCTGTCAGAAGCCACTAACCAAATTGCCGAAGGCGAAGTATTGCAGCTAATGAATTGCAATGACGCCAGTACCACTGAAGCGCGTTACTTCGATGTTATCTACGGCAAAACCGCTCGATTGTTTGAAGCTGCAACTCAGCTTTCAGCTGTACTGACTGACCAGAGCAATGACGTTGAAGTTGCGATGCAGGAATACGGTAAGCATTTAGGTACCGCATTTCAGCTAGCAGATGACATTTTAGACTACATGGCTGACAGTGAAGAAATGGGCAAAAACGCGGGTGATGACCTTGCCGAAGGAAAGCCAACACTGCCATTACTTTACGCAATGTGGCATGCCAAAAGCGATGAAGATCGCGCATTGATTCAAGAAGCCATTGAGCAAGGAAACGGCCTTCCTCACTTAACACGTATTCAAGGCATTATGGAAGAAACCGGTGCCCTTGATTACACGCGTGGGTGTGCCAACAAAGAAGTTCAAATGGCTATTGATAGCCTGAAGATTATTCCAGACTCGGACTACAAAGACGCACTAATCGCATTGGCGCATATTTCGGTAGAACGTACTAGTTAAGCACCGTTTTACCTACTTAGAAGAAACCATATAAAAAGAGCAGCGTAAGCTGCTTTTTTTGTTTTATAGAGAAATTACTTTAGGTCGAGATCTCTTGTCATGTTCTCGTTCTTGTCTCGATGCACGATGACGTTATCTTCAATACGAATACCGCCAAATGGCTTATACGCTTCAACAGTATCCCAATTGATATACTTAGACGCTGGCGTCGCTTTTAAGTCACGCAGCAAGCTGTCGATAAAGTAAAGCCCTGGTTCAATTGTAAATACTTGGCGAGGCTCCACAATGCGAGTACAGCGTAGAAATGGGTGGTCTTCCGGTGCTGGCTTAGGCGTGCCTCTATCATCATTGACCAATCCAGCGACATCGTGAACCTGTAAACCAAGGAAATGGCCAATACCATGCGGGAAGAAGGTACGCGTGATACCCATTTCAACAATCTCCGGTGGCGTTAAGTTTACTAACCCAGTGTCGTGGAGAATTTGCGCAATACCATCATGGGCCAGAAGATGAATATCTGGATAAGCCACGCCCGGCTTAAGGCTGTCTACCAAACTAAGGGTCACGTTATCTACAGCCTGTATTAAATCGGCAAACAATTGGGAATTTTGACTATACGTACGCGTAATGTCTGCGGCATAACCATGATAGTTTGCACCGGCATCAATCAAGAATGAGCGATTTTCAGTTGGCGCAACTGTATCGCACTGCATGTAATGCAAAATAGCGGCATGTTCGTTTAGAGCAACAATGCTGGTGTATGGCACATCGTTGTCGCCTTGTCGACACGCCTGCGCGTAAGCCAGGTTTATATCAAACTCGCTTTTGCCTTCACGAAATGCTTGCTCGGCCGCTTTATGTCCTGCCACGGCGAGTTTATTGGCTTCGCGCATACAATCAAGCTCGTAATCCGTTTTGTACGCTCGTTGATAATGCAAGTAATGCAAAACACGGTCAGGGTTAACATTGTCAAAACCAAGTGCTCTAGCAACCTCAATATACTCACCAATATACGCAAAACGTTTTTTATCGTACGGCAAGAACTTCTCTACCGCATCGGCTTGTTGAAGCAATTTAATGTCGAAACTGTCTGTCCAAAAATCATTGGGTTCTGGCGGCACTTTGTGCCAAAAATCTTCTGGACGATAAAAAATCAACGTAGGCTTATCAACACCGTTAACCACCAGCCAGCAATTTGGATTATCAATAACAGGTACCCACGCTTTAAATTGAGGGTTAACCTTAAATGGATAATGGTTATCGTCTAAGAACAAACGCTTGCCCTGGCCTGAATGAATAACAAGCCCGTCTAGTCCCTCGCGCTGCAATGCTTCGCGGGTGCGCGCTTGAAGTTCTTCGATATGCTGTTGATAGGTTGCATTATGTTGCGACATAGCCCCTCTTATCTTTGTAGTCGTTAGATGATGTGTCTAGTAGCCCGAGTGTACCACGAGCCAATAGCATGATGCATAGCTGCGCTGCGAACTCCTTTTATTCGACTGTCAACTTATTATTGTTAAGCACTAACTAGACCCTTTACTTAGGCGCTAGTTGCAATGTGCCAGTAACAGGATGTGTACTGACAGCCTCGGCTGATGGGATCATATCGCGAGTAAGTTGCGGAAAGATATTCTCGTTGCTGCCCAACTGCATGTCGTAAATATGCTGATAGGCCATTACCGCTTTTACATAAGCTCGTGTTTCTTTATAAGGAATGTTTTCAATCCATATATCAACAGGCAGCGCTTCATCGGCCGGCAACCATTCCAACACTTTCCTCCACCCTGCGTTATACGACGCGGATACCAGTACCGGGTTATTATTCAGTTTATCCATCAAGTAACGTAAGTATTGCATGCCGTACTCGATATTGTCGTTGGCATTAAACAAGGCATTACGAGTAACCTTTTCTTGCGCCACATAACGCGCAGTACCTGGCATGAGCTGCATAAGTCCCGTTGCGCCTACCGACGAAATTGCATCGGTGCGAAACGAGCTCTCGCGTCGGGCAATGGCCATCGCCAGGGATTTAGAAATATTGTGAGTTTGCGCTTTTTGGCTAAACACATCGTCAAATGCTAACGGGAACCTGCGTTCTACATCATCCCAATAGCCACTTTGTGCAAAGCTATTAATAGCTTGGTCGTACAGGCCCCATTCATAAGCCAAAATGCCGGCATCGGTTATGCGCGACTCCGGAATATGAGATAACAAGTAGTACCATTCGCGGCGCGCACTGGTATTTCGGTCTAATCTGAAAAATTCAATAGCCCTAAGCGTTGCAGGTGTGCGGGCAACGATGGCCATCGCCTCTGCGTTTTTTGGGGCCGGTGAATGTGATAACGACGGTATTTCGCCAATATGTGCACTTGCCATAAAGCCGTAGTAATGACGTTCTTCCGCAAGCTCTTGATAGAGCACCGTTGCCTGCATAGACTGCCCAAGCATTTCAAGCGCGCGCGCCTTCCAATAACGATAGTTTTCTTCTTGTTGTAAAGGTAACGGCGCATTGTCTATAACGTCGACAACACCTTGCCAGTTACGTGTACGCAGTAAGTGCGATACGTGCCACAGCTTAATATCGTCACTGGCCCCTTCCACATCGGCATTCTGCAACCACTGAGACGCCTGAGGGAGCCTATCGAGTGTAAAGCTAAGTGCAATTGCGCGCTTAATCATATGCTGCTGCGCATCAGAAAAAAGCCCTTTACTGCGGTACTGTGTGTAAACACCAGATGCAAGCTCTGGCTTTTTCCACGCCAGCTTTTCTAATGCCCACACGATCACCTCAGATTCGTATGATTTGTTTTTAAAAGGAAACAGGTTTCGACGACTTACGCGACTTGAATCACGCGTAACCGCGAGCCAAGCATCGGCAATATACTGTTTATCTTTTGGCAGCTGGCGCTTTAGATAATGAATAATACTGCGATTACCCTCCTTGGCCGCTATTTCAATGCGCTGTATGACTCGGTCTGGGGTCATCATGCCCGCCTTCTTCCATTTCGAAAAAAGCGGGTCGCATTCATCAGGCTGAGACTGACCGTGCAACCATAGGGCATCCACTTCTTTGAGCACTGTAGTGGCGGGCTCGCCTTGCTTTAATCGATAGGCAAGCGCTGTGCAGGTAAGCTTTGCCCCCATGCCACCGCGATAATCTGCTAAAAACGTTTTAGGATGGTTATGACGAGCCAAGTAATTTAACCATTTATAACGCAAACCATAGCTGACGGGTTGGCCTGCATAATCGTTTAAAAACTGCCGTACGTTATTTTTAGTTTTAAGCGACATTGTGCGCTCTACCTGCAGTCGCAAAAGATAGGGATATAACGGATATTCAGCGAGGCTATGAATTTCGCCTTCTAGATCGCCAATACGGCGGCGAGAATAAGTGCGCAGCTTTTTTTCAAGCGCAATAAAGCGCGCTCGGTCTTGTTGATATATATCGTCGGGCAGATTGAGTGCCGGAGTGGCGTTGGCTGAATACGATAGGCCAAAACACGTAACCATGCATACCACAACACAGGCGAGTGTGCGCGTGCCGCGGGCTGAAAGGAAAAAACCACGCAGCGAAGCCGGGCGCATAGCTATGCGCTTGGGTAACAGGCGGCAATGATGGATTGCTTTCGCAGTGGCCTGTCGCCATGAGGAAAATAAACCAGACACAATAAAACTCCTACCCTACCTGTAGCTACATGATGACATTCGTTCATCATGTGGCGTTATTACTGGTTGTCACCGTGGATAGCGCGGTGTATCGACGGAAACACAACGTGGCTCCTTGCCAATAACAGTGCTGTGCCAGCTATCGTTAGCTAT
>CAYVST010000158.1:0-5562 GCA_964454185.1 uncultured Alteromonas sp. | reverse complement strand
TTTCACTTGCTATTAGCATAACAAAACTTACACTGCTCACCAGTGCAATTTTCGTCGACTTTCTTTTAAATAAAAGAATTTCAAAAATAAAAATAAAGATAATCAGCTTCCAATGAGTTTTGATAGCGACAGCATTAACAAAAAGCGTCAGCGCAATGATAAATGGTCTCGTTATGTGGTGACCGGATTTGGTGGCTTGGTGCTTCTTACACTTGTCATTCTTATCACTCACCTCATCAGTCAGGCGCTACCCCTCGCATATACGCCTACTGTGAGCAAAGTTGCTTCATACACAATTAATAGCGACCAGCAGATTTTACAGCCTGGCGATGTCACCAACGACCAACCTCTTCTAGTCAAAAAACAAACCTGTCGATTGGGGCTTAATATACTCAATGGTAACGAGTTGCAGGACCAAGATGAGTATATTAGGCCGTGTGATTATGAACTATCTACGCTGAGTTTGATGGGTGAAAACTTTATCGTCGATGTTTCTCCAAATGCGCAAGTAAGGATAACGCCTGTTCGAAACGTTAATTTGGAAGCAGATCTGGCACGTGAAAACGACTTGTCATCTGCAATGCTAACAAGCGCTATTACTTTCGCATTACCTCAAGATAAGTGGCAACAGCGCCAGCAGTGGCGTATTGCACTGTCAGTAAAATGGGTAATTATTGCAATTGAGACTGAAGGGGAGCTGTGGGTTAGGTGGATAAATCGTCAGCGCCCAACCTCTGTTATTGATAGGCTTTTTACCGACGCGAAACAGTACTTATTGCTACCTGGCAGTGAAAGCATACTGGTGCATCAAAACGATTCGCTTATGCTTAATCATTTGCGCGACGAGAACAGCGACCTTGTTCATGCGACCACACAGGGTGCCATCGCGTTTAGCGAAGAGATGTTGCTATTTGCGTTAGAAAAACAACGAACCTTTTTTCTTTTTAATCCTCTGAATCGCCTGCTCTCGCGCTGGGTTATTGTTCGGGATGACAGGGGAACTCGGTTTGAAAAGACCTATGAAATAATGCTCAACGGCAATGAAGGTGTTAAGGATATTGCTGAGCACGCCAGCATGAATTTATTGGCAGTGCTCACCACCAAACAACGATTACTATTGGTTAATCGCGTATCGGGTGAAATGGTAAATGCGCAGCCCCTGACATCGCCAGCGAACGTTTTATCTTGGTATGGTGATAAGCTATACGGCACGACAGACAAAACACTGACAATATGGCAAGGGAATAACTTAAGTGGCATAACAACTTGGTCTTCACTTTTTCAACCTCAGCATTACGAAGGATACGATGGCGAAAATACGGTGTGGCAAACGACCAGCGCGTCTGACTATCAGGAAGCAAAATTTAGCTTAACACCCCTATTAATTGGCAGTATCAAAGCGTCGTTTCTTGCATTGTTAATCGCCATACCCGTTGCGATTGGCGCGGCTATTTACACCGCGTTTTTTGCTAAAAGCAAATTGCGCAATGCTATAAAACCAGCCATAGAGCTTTTAGAAGCAATCCCAAGTGTGCTCATTGGTTTTATTGCAGCAATATGGCTATCTCCAAAAGCTGAGCAATTCCTATTTTCCTTTGGTTTTTTTCTTATTGTTATCCCGTTTGTACTCATTGGGGTAGCGGTTGTTCAGCGTCCTTTTGCTGAACTCTTACCCAAGCGCCTTAGGCATGGTGCGGAACTCTTCTTTGCTCTTTGTGGTGTCTTTATTTTGGGCTACATCAGTGTGGAGTATGCACCATCATTGGTATTTTCTCTGCTGGGACTGGATGGCTTTGCTCTGCTCGCCGCTGAATCTGAAAGCCCAATTGGCAAAACAACCATTGTTGTGGCATTAGCACTGGGGGTAGCGATAACACCTAGTATTTACTCTTTGGCTGAAGACGCTATCTACGGTGTGCCTAATGACTTAAAGTATGCGTCGTTCGCACTAGGGGCGACACGCCTGCAAACCCTATTACATGTTGTTGTGCACGTTGCTCTGCCTGGTATTGTGGCTGCCATTATGTTGGGATTTGGGCGCGCTTTTGGTGAAACCATGATAGTGCTTATGGTGACGGGAAACACACCCATTTCTAGCTGGGGTTTGATAGAAGGTTTGCGAGCACTTACTGCGAATTTGGCCATTGAGCTACCAGAAGCTGACGTATCGTCCGCACATTATCAAATTCTCTTCTTTACCGCGTGTATACTTTTTGCGTTCACGTTTGTCGTCAATACACTGGCCGAACTGATGCGTCAGCGAATTAAGGGGAGGGTATTCATTGGTTAGCCCCTCAATTGTAGGCTTGAATGCGGTCCAGCGACAGTCGCTTGTGATAAGCCTTACGGCGTTTTTCACCAGTTTATTGCTGATTGCATTGGTCAGTATTTTGATACTTATCTCTTATCGCGGTACTGCTTATTTTTGGCCCGAGCCAATTTATCGAGTCACGGCATCTGACGGTCACACCAAAATGCCAGTGCTGGCTAATATTTATAAAGATGCCTCAAGCGATGACGTTATCCTAAAATATTCCAGTGCTCAAAGCCCTTATGGTTCGCAAATGCGCGTCGAAAAAGCAGTATTGAATGAATCGGTGTTAGCGCTTAATAGTGCTGAAATAAAGCTTCGCGACGGTCGTAGGATACTGGCCATTCCACAGCACATCATCACCCCCGATAAAGGTGAACAGCCGCTGAGTGCTTTTGAGCATGTAGCGAATGAAGTGGCAGAAATCACTGAACAAATCGAGAAAATCAACACACAACATCTTGCCCCTATTCACGAAGCATTGTCTCAGTTCGACAAAAGAGATGTTGATGACGATGCGCCAGCAAGAGAAAAGCTCGTTGCGACATTTTCTTATTATCAAAGTGAAGTGCTTGGGTTTGAAGTCAGACGCGATATGTTCAAACTTCATGTAGCTTTTGCTGACGGCGAATCGTTTGTTTTGCCGATATCTAGTATTCAGAGTGTAGACTTTGTAAGTCGACTGACTACTTTTGAAAAGTGGAAAGTGGCGCTTGGTGAAGTGGGTTTGTTCCTTACTGACTCTCCAAAACAAGCAAATACTTCCGGCGGGGTGTTTCCCGCACTTTTTGGCACCGTGCTAATGGTATTTTTGATGACCATTATTGTGACGCCATTTGGCGTACTTGCCGCTATATATCTCAATGAGTACGCGCCACATAGTGCATTGACGACCATTATCAGGGTTAGTGTGAGTAATATGGCAGGTGTACCTTCTATTGTTTACGGTGTATTTGGTTTGGGCTTTTTCGTTTACACCTTGGGGGGCAGCATTGACGAACTGCTGTTTAGCGACACGCTGCCAGCGCCTACGATGGGGAGCCCTGGTGTATTTTGGGCTGCGTTAACGATGGCAATACTCACGCTACCTGTGGTCATTGTCGCAACCGAAGAAGGTTTGCGACGTGTACCAGAAGGATTAAAAGCGGGCAGTTACGCGCTGGGAGCGACCAAAGTAGAAACACTTGTTCGCACTATTTTGCCCATTGCGTCACCAGGCATAATGACTGGCGTTATTCTAGCGATCGCTAGGGCGGCAGGTGAAGTGGCGCCACTTATGTTAGTTGGAGCTGTCAAATTTGCCCCGAACCTTCCTATTGATGGAGAGTTCCCTTTTTTACATTTAGATAGACAATTTATGCATTTGGGCGTGCTTATTTATGATGGTGCCTTCCATAGCCAAACAGATGGTAAAAGTGCCAGTATGATGTTTGCAGCTTGTTTGCTATTGCTAGTGGTTGTTTTTGTTCTTAATATTCTTGCGGTGATATTAAGGACCCGCTTGCGAAGACGTTATCTCAAAGGATAAACATGCTGAAGTTGTTTGAACACAATACCCTGAATGTTGATGACATTACCGACGAGCAAACTGCGGTTGACGTCAAAAACCTCAATTTATGGTTTGGTAATAAACATGTCCTTGATGACATCAGCATGCGCATACCAAAAAACAAAATTACGGCCCTTATCGGACAGAGTGGCTGTGGGAAATCCACACTGATAAGCTGTTTCAATCGCTTGAATGATTTATACGATGGTTGCAGATATAACGGGCAGGTCATAATAGATGGAAGAAACATTAATAGCCGTAAGGTTAATGTTTCTCGTTTGCGCACGAAAGTGGGTATGGTTTTTCAACGCCCTAATCCGTTTCCAATGAGCATTTATGAGAACGTGTGTTATGGCTTGAAGTTGCAAGGTGTGAAGATACGTCGACATCTCGACGATGCAGTGGAAAACGCACTAAAGCAAGCCGCGTTATGGAACGAAGTTAAAGACAGGTTATTTGAATCTGCACACGTACTATCGGGGGGGCAGCAGCAGCGGCTCGTTATAGCGCGCGCACTGGCGCTAAAGCCTGATATTCTGCTGTTAGACGAGCCAACATCAGCATTGGACCCGCTTACAACGCTGTTTATTGAAGAGTTAATGGACTCACTCAAAAAACAATGCACGATTGTTATTGTAACGCACAATATGCAGCAAGCCGCGCGAGTGAGTGATTACACGGCATTTTTTCATCAAGGCCGGCTGGTGGAATACGCAGACAGTGATACTTTGTTTACCATGCCAGACAAGAAGCAAACAGAAGACTATATAACAGGGCGCTATGGCTAACAGCGCATTACGCTTTTATTAACATAGCCAATTTCGCTGTAGTCATGCAGCACCTATGCCTCTGCGAGTGACAGGAGACGATAACATGCGTCAAGTTGCCTTAAATACACATATCTCTGGTACGTTTAATATCGAGTTAGAGAACTTACGTAACTCGGTGTTAACGATGGGTGGAGAAGTAGAACAACAACTTGTTGATACGCTAAAAGCGGTTAAACACAATCATGCTGGTTTGGCCGAAAAGGTGGTTCTTAACGATTTGAAGATTAATTCGATGGAGATTCAAATCGATGAAGAGTGCTTGCGTATTATTGCAAAACGTCATCCAACCGCAAGCGATCTCCGCCTTATTATGACTATCTCAAAAGCCATCACTGACATAGAGCGTATGGGAGATGAAATAGAGCGTATAGCCAAGTTGGTGACAAGAAACAAGTTGCCATCCTCAGATACAATACGCAGTAGTATGTTACTCATCGGTGAGCAGGTAGCAGCAATGATGCGCGGCACCTTTGATGCGTTCGCCCGCCAAGATGAAGATGCGGCACTCGCTGTATATGACCAAGATAATCGCATTGATAGTGAATATAAACGTTTATTGACGTATACCACCCATGAAATGGAGAAAAGTCCGGAGGATATGCAAGACTGGCTTGATGTACTGTGGGCATTGCGCTCGTTAGAACGCATTGGTGATCGGTGCAAAAATGTGTGCGAGTATGTCGTGTACTTGACCCGTGGGACCGATGTGCGTCATACACCGCTGGAAAATATGCAGCAGAAGCTTGAAGATTTGACCTAATCTTGTCCAATTGGTCAGTGTTATTTTGCGCAATATTGAATGATGGGAACCAATGGCGAAATTTATTTGTCATAAAACTGCAATATTTGGTGGATTTATCATCGCATTCAAA
>CAYVST010000157.1:0-5623 GCA_964454185.1 uncultured Alteromonas sp. | reverse complement strand
GCGACCAGCACAACTATGCGTGGATGTCATGCCTTGAAAAACTGGCTGTTTTGGCGAGTAACAAAAAAACATTTAGCTAGTGTGTTTAAACACCCAGCGCCGACACAATGTGTAATTGCTGATAAGCCCTACCAAAACGCCACAGCAAAATGCTAGGAATGGCGCCAACATCTCATTACTCCAAAAATGAAGAATGGTATTAAATACAATAATATTGGGCACGGCAGAAACGGTTGCGGCGGCGATAAACCTCAGCCATTGAATAAGAAAAGGGATATCGCACGACACAAACGTTACCTTTCTGTTACCCAGCCAGGTGACGGTTGCAGCAAAATAGAAGGCGCATAGACGCGCCTCATTTAATGACACTTCGTCCGTCTTCAACATCAATGAAAACGCACAGATATCACAGATAAAGCCAACGCAGCCTATTAGTGCAAATCGCAAAAACGTTTTGTTCATCACGGCTTTCCACAATAGAAAAGTGAACGTCCACTTTTTGCCGTATACTTTTGAATGCAGCTTAATTGCTCGTCCTGAATGATTGGCTGCACGCTCTCAGTTGTTCCAATGAGTTGAAACTTCTCATCGAGCGGAAGCAACGTAGCATGAGTGTAGTGCTTTGCCTGTCCTCGGCTATAAAACTGTCCGGAGAAAGGGCGTTTACCCACGTAAAATGTCTGCGTGTTTGCATGTGCATAATCAAACAATACTTTATCACTGCGTTTCTCTCCTACTTGAACATAAATAGCAACCGTTGCGACAATCAGTAACAAAGGTGTGATGCAGGCCGTTAGGCTTACCCAGCTACGCGCTGAGTTAGCCGGTTTATTGGATAACAAAATGGTAATCAGTATTCCCATGGCTGGAATACTTGGTAGCACGTAAGCGGGTAAGATGTTCCCCGAAAATGTGAACAGTAGAAGTGGTGATAGCACCCAGCACAGTAGAAAAGCTTTTAGCCCTGAATGCTGGGTTAACACAGCTGGCATACAGTGACGTCTTTTATAGAGCAATATAGGTAAAACGAGTGACCAAGGGGCGGCGGCATAAAACCAAAAAAGCCAAATTGTCCCTCTAGGTTCATCATGAGCCGTACCATAAAGGTCTCCCTCCCAGCCCGGCATCAAAAAGCGATTGATATGTTCTCCTACAATGAAATAGTCTAAGAAGCCAGGCGTTGCTAGCTCTGCCATTATGTACCAAGGCACCACAATTATACTAAGCACAAGACTCCCCCACACCAGAGGAAAGCGTCGCCAAAGGGCAATCATGCCGCCAGTTAGACCATGCTGAATAAATAGCCATGGCAAGACTGTTGCGCCGAAAAGTACAATAACGAGCGGCCCCTTTGCCAGTAGCCCTATCGCTAAACCTATAAAGCCCGCTATGCCCCAACTAAAGTCACCGCGATACCAGCACCAGTAAAATCCGACAAGCGCTAGTGTTAATCCCAAAGTCAGCGCCATATCAGTCATCACTGCGCCCGAAGCGATAAGGAATATGCCTGATGTCGCAATAATGGTTGACGATAGTAATGCGCTAAATCCTACGCGGTTTGCGAAAATGCTTACAAGCAACAGTACTGCTATACCAGCTAACCAATGAGGAATTCGTACTGCAAACTCATTGACGCCGAAGGCCATGATGCCTGTTGCGCTCATCCAAGTGAACAAAGGAGGTTTACCCCAAAATGGCACACCATAGTCGAATTGAGGTGTTATCCAATTTGCCGTTTCTACCATCAGCCTAGCCATTTCGCCATATCGCGCCTCGGTTGTATCCATGAGGGGGTAGGCGCCCAATGTTAATAGTCTTAAAAATAATGCTGAAAAAAGAATCGCCACAAGGTGGATTTTGTTCATTCTCATGCACGTTTCTCCTCAACGGGTTCGATTCTCGCCATGGTCATATCGGTTTGAGAGAATGATTTAATCAGGTAAAGCGGACGTTGCTTTGTTTCGATAAAGATACGGCCTATGTATTCCCCTAGAAGGCCAATTGTCATCAGTTGAATTCCTCCTAAGGCGAGTTGCACCGTTATCAGTGATGGGTAGCCCGTAACGGTTTCTCCGAACAGCAGCGTTTTCGCTATTACCACAACACCATAAATGAATGCGCCTAGCGCAATTAGACACCCAAGCAGCGTGGCAATCCTAAGTGGCCTTATTGAAAACGACGTTATACCGTCAATAGCCAATCCAATGAGTTTGAAGTAGTTCCATTTAGTCTCGCCACAAAAACGAGGGTCGCGTTTAAACGGAAGCGTTACTTGTCGATAACCCGGCCACACAAACAGCCCTTTCATATAACGGTTTCGTTCTGGCAGCGCATTTATATGGTCTACCACTTCACGAGATAGCAATCTGAAATCACCCACGTTTTCAGGCATAGGGTGGTGTGCAGCAGCGTTTATTACCTTGTAAAACAGCGATGCCGATTTTTGCTTGAACCAACTTTCTCCTAAACGCTCTGTGCGCTGCATATTGACAATGTCAAAGCCTTCTCTCCATTTCGCGACCATGGAAGGGATGAGCTCTGGAGGGTCTTGTAAGTCAGCATCAATGATAATGACGGCAAGTCCATTGCTATGTGAAAGGCCTGCGCTCATCGCGTTTTCTTTTCCGAAATTTCGGCTTAGTGAGATGCGTTTAATACAGGCGTTCTGACATGAAAACGCTTCAACCACTTGCTGGCTTTTGTCGGTACTTCCATCATCGACGTAGACCACTTCTATGCTGTCTTGCATTGTTGTCAGCACGTCACAAAGCCGTTGATGAAAGTCTGGTAACACACTTTCTTCATTGTAATAAGGAATGATCACGCTCAGTGTAAAAGGCTTCGTAAGGTTTTTCTTTACCGGCTTGATGTTGCTCATATCGCACTCTTTTTCGTTGAAAATTAAAACTACGTAGACAATTTGCTGTCCTATGAAGCAACAGTAACAAGTGTCATGTGGAAGAAGTGTCATTCACATTTTTTCCACATGGGCTTTGCGATCATTGAGCAATGTGAAGTTTGAGAGTGTTATGAGTAAAGTTTTGCTAGTTGAAGACAGCCGTGAAGTGGCAGGCATTTTGTGTGAATACCTTGAAAGCAAGAATATGACATTAGACTACGCTGACAACGGAGAACTTGGCTTTGAATTGGCACAAGATAATAGTTTTGACCTTATCCTCTTGGACCTTATGTTGCCTAGAATGGACGGGCTTACGCTATGTAATAAGCTGCGGGAGGTGGGCGTTACAACGCCAGTTTTGATGTTAACGGCGCTCGATAACCGAGAAGATATGTTAAATGGGTTTGAACATGGTGCCGATGATTACCTTACCAAACCCTTCGATTTTGATGTTTTAGAAGCGCGTATCAATGCGCTAGTGAAACGCTATCGCGGACAGGTTGCCCGCAGCGTTCTGCAATACGGTAGCCTAAAGGTGGTTCAAAACACGCGAAAAGTGTTTCGAGAAGAGCGGTTACTGATACTAAACCCCACGACGTACGCCATATTAGAGTTACTCTGCCAGAAAGCGCCTGACGTGGTGACTCGCCAAGAAATTGCTGAACGACTTTGGCAAGAAGATGACGCAAATAATGACGTTTTGCGCAGCCACATCTACCAGCTGAGAAACCAATTGGACAAACCGTTTCATCAACCCATGTTGGTTACTGTACCCAAAGTGGGCTTTCGTTTGGAGAGAGTGTAAGTGATAGGTGTTTTTTCCAACACGCGCACACTTACGGGTAAGTTAGCGCTTTTTTTCACTGTCATGTCGTGTGCCATTGGTATTATCGTTTTCTTACTTTTCTATTTTGCACTGCAATGGTCTGAAGATAGGGTAGGCGAGCGACGAATCTTGATAGATAGAGACAGTGCCGTTGAGCGTTACATACAGGGCGAGACAGGTAAGATAGAGCTAGACTCGCTTACTACAGCATACAACAACTTGTCTTTGTTACCTGATGAATTTAAAACTTTTTTAAAGGGTAAAGATACCTACTTGTCGGAAGTTGGCCCGCTTTTGGACCCAGAAGGCTACATGATTTATAAAGGGTATTACTCTGACAAAGGTGTTCAAAAAGATATTGTGGTGTTGAGCTTGGTTGATGAAGTTGAGTTTGGTACCGAAGAAATGTTGTATGCTGGTATTGTCGCAATTGGTTTCATTGCCGGACTTATGTTTATATTTGGTACCTTTCTGTACAAAGTGTCTCGACGTCTGATTGAGCCTGTTAATGATATTGCAAATCAGCTTATCCAATCGTCAGGTGATACAAGTAAAGTATTCAACATTGGCCGTGAAGCCGCAAATGAGTTTCAATTGCTGACTGCGCGTCTCAATCAATACAGAGAAGAGCTGAGCCAAGTGCTTAAACGAGAACAAGCATTTGCTCGATATGCAAGCCACGAACTCAGGACGCCGTTGACAATTGTGAAAGGCGCGAACAGTTTGCTATCTCGTGAGCATTTAAATGAAACCCAGCTACGGCAGGTCGAACGTATTGACCGTGCTGTTCTTGAAATGACGACAATGGTAGACGCGTTACTGTCGGTGGTTAAATACGAAAGTAATACGCAAGCTGCACAAGGTCGAACAGTTGAGAAAGCTGAGATAGAGAGAATTGTGGAAGTAAATGCTTATTTTGCACGTGAAAAGAAACTTACCGTCAGTGTTTGTATGCATGGTACGCCTACAATCAAAGCGTCTGTTGCTGTGCTGAACATGGTTGTAGGTAATCTGTTCAGAAATGCATGTGCGGCAAGCAGTGATGGGAGTATCGATATTGTTGTTTCAGAGCATTCGATTGAGGTGATAGACGATGGGAAGGGTTTGCTGGAACAAAAAACAGAGCACGAAAGTACACAGGGACACGGTCTAGGGTTACTCATCGTTAATGATTTTTGCCAACGCTTTGATTGGCGTTTTTCATTAAAAAATCATCCTTCACGAGGGGGGCTAGCAACCATTGCGTTTGACAACGAAAACCGAGAGCAATAGCGCCCTCGGTTTTGTCGTTAATTAACTTAGCGATTCAAGCGCGTCTTTACCGCTTTCTTCGCTGTAGGTTTTGAAATCGTTATAGTTTTCTACACTGGTTCCATACCATCTTGATGGATCGTCAAACGCCGTGAGTGGATAGTCATTTGCAAAGCGAGTGGGCAAATCTGGGTTAGTTATCCACGGTCTGCCAAAGGCAATCATGTCACCGTCACCATCACTGATACGGGTTTCAGCATCTTCTTGTGTATAACCACAGTTTCCAATCAGCATTCCATCATATAAGGCTCTGAATTCAGCTAACGTCATTGGCTCGCCGCGCTCGTGGAAGCCAAATGCCAACCCGTCCATAATGTGTAAATACCCCACTTTAAGTGCGTTCAGCTGTTGTGCCACATAGGTAAAGGTTTCTCTGAAGTCATCGGCGCCCATATCATTAAATACGCCATTCGGTGATAGACGCACGCCAACTTGCTCAGCAGGCCAAATGCTAAGCACCGCATCCATGATTTCTGACAAGAAGCGGTATCTGTTTTCAAGTGAGCCACCATAGCTGTCGTCGCGTTGATTACTTCTACTATCAAGAAATTGATTGATCAAATACCCATTTGCCGCATGAACTTCTA
>CAYVST010000156.1:0-5628 GCA_964454185.1 uncultured Alteromonas sp. | reverse complement strand
GTATTTTGTACCTTCTTCGATAACCGCTTTGCTCGCTTCCTCTTTTACCGCTTGCATACGCTTGTGAATTTCTCCAAACGCGTCGCGCAGCGTGTCATTGTCCACCTGAGATGCTTGGCCTGCAAATGCATCTTTAAGGCCAGCTACTACTGCATCAATTGCTAGTCCGTCGAATGGATTAGACTGCAGTTGTTGGCCCATTTGAAACCCAATGCCGTAACTTGCTTGGGTTTCTACTGTATTGAATGTATCAGTCACGATAACTCCTGAAATTAAATTACAAATGCAGTTCAAATTTTAAACATAACGCATACTGCGAGAATGTTTCTGCATTTTCCGGTGAAAGAGTGTATCACACCATAAATTATCTTGCTTTGAGCAATACCAAGATGAGGCTAAAAGTATCAAAATGTTGTAAATTATAACCGAAAGTGGTTAGACAAGTTGTAAAGGACACAGTATGGTTAGGACCATATATTTAGGAGGATAGCATGCAAACACACTATGATGCTGAACTAAAAGACACCGTTCGTTACCTAGGTAAAACCCTTGGTGAAACTATCAAAAATCAACTGGGTCAAGAATGGCTTGATCGCATTGAAATGATTAGAAAGGGCGGCCGAGCTTCTTATCAGGGAGACGCTTCATGCAGCGAAGAACTGAAAGAAACTTTCAAAAACATGTCTGACGGCGATTTATTAACTGTTGGACGTGCATTCGCACAGTTCTTGAACTTAGGGAACATTGCCGAGCAAGAATACAATGCCGCAATGAATGTTGATGCATCGATAGATGCGCTGTTCAAACACCTAGATAAGGCCGAACTCACTGCAGATAAAGTACAAGAAGCCGTAGCCAAGCTAAACATTGACTTAGTGCTGACGGCCCACCCGACTGAGGTAACGCGCCGCACTCTAATTCACAAACATAAAGAGCTAGCCAGCTGCTTACAGGCTATTCACCAAGAATCGTTGAGTGATGTTGAGCGTACTAAGATTGAAACGCGAATTGCAGATCTCATCGCGCAGGCATGGCACACAGAAGAAATTCGCTCAGTACGCCCTACGCCCGTTGATGAAGCGCGTTGGGGTTTCTCGGTTATTGAGAATTCACTTTGGGAAGCTGTACCAGATTTCATGCGCGAGCTAGACGGCCGCTTAAATGAAGACTATCAAGTATCATTGCCACTCGATGCATCCCCTGTTCAATTTAGCTCGTGGATGGGTGGTGACCGTGACGGTAACCCATTCGTAACATCTAAAGTAACTGAACAAGTGTTATTGCTTGCTCGTAAACGTGCAGCCAAGCTGTTTGCTTTGGACTTAGATCGTTTGCAAGTAGAGCTGTCAATGTATGACTGCAACGATGAGCTTCGCGCAGAAGTAGGTGATGCCAATGAACCTTATCGCGCCCTACTTCGCCCATTGGTCGACCGTTTTGTCGCAACGCGTGACGGTATCAGTGACTATCTAGCAGGTAAAAACCCAGATACGTCTAACTGGGTTAATTACGACGAAGAACTTATTGAGCCACTAATGCTGTGCTACCAATCATTGCTTGATTGCGGCATGCAGGTAGTCGCCAATGGTTTACTGTTAGACACTATTCGTCGTGCCCGCGTATTCGGTGTGCACTTGTTACGTCTTGACGTTCGCCAAGACTCAGAACGTCACGCTGATGTATTTAGTGAATTGACTCGCTACTTAGGTCTTGGTGATTACGCACAGTGGAGTGAAGCTGATAAACAAGCCTTCTTACAGCGTGAACTTGGTTCTAAGCGTCCGTTATTCCCGGCACAATGGGATGCGTCTGACGATGTTAAAGAAGTACTTGATACCTGCAAAGTCATTGCTAAACACAGCAAACATGGTTTTGGTATTTATATTATTTCGATGGCAAGTGAACCATCAGACGTCATGGCTGTTCAGCTTCTACTTCAAGAAAGTGGCGTAGATTGGCCAATGCCTGTTGCTCCTTTGTTTGAAACACTGGACGACTTAAACAATTCACCTGATGTCATGCGCAAGCTTCTATCCATCGACTGGTATCGCGGCTATGTGAAGGGTCGTCAGTTCGTTATGATTGGTTACTCAGACTCAGCGAAAGACGCTGGCGCACTGGCCGCAGGCTGGGCTCAGTACCAATCACAGGAAGCATTAGTTGCCATTGCTGAAGAGTTTGATGTAAGTCTGACCTTGTTCCACGGTCGTGGTGGTACGATTGGTCGTGGTGGCCTGCCAGCACATGCTGCCATTTATTCGCAGCCTCCAGGCTCGCTAGAAGGTGGCTTCCGCGTAACAGAGCAAGGCGAGACCATTCGTTACAAATTCGGCATGCCGAAGCTGGCTAAGCGCAGCTTGGGTATTTACGCCAGTGCCATCATTGAAGCTATGTTGTTCCCACCACCGGCACCAAAAGAAGAGTGGCGCGAGCTTATTACCGCAATGGCCGCGCAAGGCCGCGATAACTATCGCGCAACGGTAAGACACGATGAAGAGTTTGTGCCTTACTTCCGCGTTGCCACACCTGAGCAAGAGCTTGGCAAACTACCGCTGGGAAGTCGACCAGCTAAACGTAAACCACAGGGTGGTATTGAGAGCTTACGCGCTATTCCTTGGATCTTTGCATGGGCACAGACCCGCTTGGTATTGCCGAGCTGGCTAGGTGTAATGCGCGCCATTGACAGCGTTAAAAACGAAGAGAACGAAAAGGTCGTGAACGAAATGTTCAGTGAATGGCCGTTCTACCGCTCTCGTCTATCAATGCTAGACATGGTGTTCCACAAGGCCGACCCGCGTATCAGTGAAGCGTATGACGAACGTCTTGTGCCTAAAGAGCTTAAGCACTTTGGTGAAGCATTGCGTACAGAGCTTAAAGAAAGTATCTCATCGCTACTCGCTATTACCGGTGACGACGACATTATGAAGAACGATCCGCAGGGTAAAGAGTCAATGGAAATTCGCGCAGGTTATTTGCAGCCTCTGCATTACCTGCAAATTGAGCTTCTTGACCGTATCCGTAAAGCCGGTGATGAGTCACAAAATACCAGCTTGGAGCGCGCAATGATGGTCACCATAGCCGGTATTGCCATTGGTATGCGTAACACAGGTTAGCGCACAAAACGTATATGCATTGAAAGCCCGCTTCGTTTATCGTTGCGGGCTTTTTTATTGCGCTATCGAAAATGCGTTGCCAACCATTTATTGATCTCGCTTTCTAACTCGTCGCGATAGAACGTTAAGCTGTGATCGCCGTTGTCATACACAACAAGCTTATGCGCATGGTTATTATCTTTTAGCTTTTGTGCTGCCTTAATTGAATGTGAAACATCGACGCGCACATCAGCATCACCATGCAACAACAAAATCGGCACATTCGGATTTAGCTCATCAATCCACTTTACTGCAGAGCGGTCATCAAAAGCTTTAGTTTTGTTCTGCTCTATATTGGGAACAAGTTTATTGAGCAGTGCTAGCATGCCTGGGCGACGCGCCACAGTAGTATTTAGGTCAGAAAAGCCAGCCACGATAACGGCACTAGTAATGTCGCTTGTGTTCTTGCGAAGCGTCTGCCATGTCATCATGCCTCCACGACTTACGCCATATAGGGCAATCTTTTTGGTATCGGCATTAGGTAACTGCTTAGCTATTTCAATCAATCGCAAAACGTCGTTCACATCTGCGCCACCAAATTCATCTTTGCCTTGGCTAAATTTAGCGCCTCGATAATTACTCGCCAATACAATATAGCCCTGCGCAGCAAGTGGCATTAAACGCTCAACAACGGCTATGCGCGTTACATTGTGCTTATTGTTACCACCACGATTATAGATAATTACGGGCAGCTTTTTGTCACCAACATGCTTTGGAGACACCATAACCCCTGAAATCTTCAAACCATCCGATTCATACTCAATCCATTGCGCACTTGTAGCCTTTATAAGCGCATTGAACTTTTTAGGGTTTACCGCTTTTTGCCATCTATCCACATACGCGACTTTCTGATTGTTACTTTGCGCATGTTCTAGCCACGCTTTGTAATCGGTAAAGGGTAGTGCGTCGCCCTTGAGCGTTAGCGTTTCCGGTAATTGGGAAAACGCTGTATCTGCCAATGGCATAGTTTGGCTTGCAGGTGCAGCAGCATGGGCGTTAATGCACACCGTAAAAAGCACGATGGGAAGTAAAGCTGCGCGTTTTAAAAAATTCATAATACATCCTTGTTGAATTCAATTAAAAAACAGTCAGAATGCAGTAGTAAATAACAAAAACGTATGTAGCTCAACAAAATACGAGTCTGATTCGTAACAAAGTTTGTCGTTGAGCAATGTATTAAACAGCTAAAAGCGAAACAGGTTTTTACTTGTAGATGGAAGTAAGCGTTACTCTTCTTTTTCAAATTATATCTATCTATTAAACCAGGGAAGTATTGTGCAGGAATCAAGGAAGCTAGAAGACTATTTGATCGGTAGACCTAAACCGAGTGGAATTGACGTGCTATGCAGTTTAGAGCATTTTGCAATTATCACTTATGCAGTACCAGCCAAACGTTTTGAAGGTATTTTCCCCGAGAGGTTTCAACTGGACACTATTGAAATAAATGGTCAAGAACTTGGGCTTATATCCGTAGTTCCTTTTATTGACGTTGATTTCACGTCCGCTGTGTTCCCCTTCCCTAAATTTACCATGGGGCAAACCAATTATCGCATCTACATCATCGATAAAGAAACAGGTGAACGGTGTGTGTGGTTTCTGGGAACGACACTCGATTCGTGGACGCTAGCCGTCCCTCGATACGTTTGGAACTTACCCTGGCATTCAGGAAAGGTGAGCTTTGATTGTGAACGAGATGAGGTGAATGGCCTCTACAACAAGTATCAAATGATTACGGCATCTGATTGGGCCCCGGCTTCGGTAGAGTTGACGCAAGATGAAAATGACAAACTTAATTTCCCCGGTTTTCCGGATACAGAGTCTGCTTTAGTTTATTTAACCCACCCTCTTGCCGGTTTTTATTATCGAAGGGATAACAAACTGGGGACTTACCGCGTCTGGCATAAAGCACTAGCGGTTAAACCCGCTAAACTTGTATCTGCGAGTTTCAAGCTTTTATCTGATCTCGACATTGTGAAAGAGTCAGAACAACACTCACCCTATAGCGTCCTGATAGAACCCATCAATGAGTTTACTATTTATTTACCCCCCACAGTTATTGGATAACGCAAAGAGAATACAGGCCCTTTCAGCTAAGGCTCCCATGTCGAGGCCTACATAGACGCAACAAAAAAGGCTGGATACGTAAGGTCGTAACAGACTGTTCTTTTTTAAACAACTTCAGTGATTGGACTATTGGGGAGTTTGGAGTTGACGGGGCTTTGATAAGTAGGCTCTCCTGTGCCAAGGAAGCCGTGACTAAGCCTACAGAGATTCAACAAAAAGGCTGGATACGTAACAGACACTCTACTCTCTAAAGAAATGAGAGCTAATAGAATAGGACCTTGGAGCAAAGACTGTGAAGGTAATTAAAATTTAGGCTCTCCTGTGCCAAGGATGCCGTGCCGAAGCCTACTAAGATACAGTAAAAAATCCACCTTCTAAAGAAGGTGGCTTTGCGTTAACCCCCTAAAAGGGG
>CAYVST010000155.1:0-5632 GCA_964454185.1 uncultured Alteromonas sp. | reverse complement strand
GTTCTACATGACCATCGTTTGGGGCTTTATATACCTAGCGCTTTATCCTGGCCTGGGTGCGTATGAAGGTATTTGGGGTTGGAGGAGCTCTAACCAAAATATTCAATCGTTAGAAGAGTCAGCTCAGGCGCGTATTGACGCAAAAGAGCAAGGTAAACTGGTAGAGTACGATCGCGAGTTAGATTTTGCTGCTGAGAAGTTCGACCCGATCTTCAAGGCGTATGCACAAGTACCTGTTGAAGAACTGGCTAAAGACCCAGAAGCAAATAAAGTAGGTCAACGTTTATTCCTACAAAATTGTTCTCAGTGTCACGGTTCAGATGCACGTGGTCAAAACGGCGGCTTCCCTAACCTAACCGACAATGATTGGTTGTACGGCGGTTCTGGTGCGAAGATTGTTGAAACCCTAACGCTGGGCCGCAAAGCAGCAATGCCTGCTTGGCTTGATGCAATGGGTGAAGACGGTATTGAAGAAGTGGTTAACTACGTGCTTAGCCTTAGCGGTCGCGATGTAGACCCGCAGCTAGCAGATGCTGGTAAAGCACGATTTGCAGCATGTGCGGCATGTCACGGTATGGACGGTAAAGGTAACCAACTTCTTGGTGCGCCTAACCTGACAGATAACATCTGGCTATATGGCGGCAGCCACAGAGCAGTTACCGAAACGCTTACATACGGTCGTAACGGCGTAATGCCATCATTCAAGAAGACCTTGGGTGATGACAAAATTCACGTAGTTGCAGCATACGTATACAGCCTTTCAAATGATTAATGATGTAAATCATAAAATATGACAAAAAGCCCCGTTACCACGGGGCTTTTTTTATGAGAAAATACAACCGTATACAAACTTAGATACGCAATGCCGTTTCACTTAATCATCAGCGTATTTACCGACGTTTTTACACTTTACTGGTATCTAGTGTGTTCAAAAATGTCATTAAATGTGTTGTTAAGCAGTAGAGTCGAGAATTTAATTACATGAATAGACCCTGGTATAAAGAGTTTTGGCCGTGGTTTCTGATCGCGGTTCCAATCATTACGCTTATTATGGGCGGCGTACTCCTCAAACTTGCTATTTCTACAGAGGATAGCCTGGTGGTAGATGACTACTACAAAGAAGGTAAAGCCATTAACGCAACGCTTGATAAACAAGCGATTGCAAAAAAACGTAATATCACCACTGACCTCACCATAGAAAATGGCAGTATTGCTCTAAAATTTCACTCAGGCATTCCACAGGAAGGTAACGCGATTAAGCTGAGCTTTTATCACGTGACAATTGAAGAACGCGATGTCAGCGTACTGTTAAGCCGCGACGCAAACGGCATCTATCGTGGTTTTATAGAGAAAAATCTTGATGGTAAATGGCGTGTATCTCTAACACCTTTCGATGAGAGCTGGAAAATTCAAAATACGCTACAGCTTCCCTACTCTGGCGTTATCAAGTTCAATCCATAATGTCAGTAAAAGATTGTTATCACTGCGGCTTACCCATCGAGCGCAGTGACGAAGGTAAATTTCAAACCGTTATCCTTGGGCAGCCACGCGCTATGTGTTGTCCAGGCTGTGAAGCCGTGTCAGAAGCTATCGTTAATAATGGCTTAGAAGACTATTACCAGTTTAGAACAGAACCTGCACAAAAATCTGATGATGGTATTCTCGACACGTTGGATAAACTCAAGATCTATGATGAGCCCGCTTTACAAGATGAGTTTGTCTTTGACGAAGGCCAACACAAACAGATTCAGCTTACGCTAGAAGGTATTACTTGTGCAGCATGTGGCTGGCTTATTGAAAAGCAGCTCTCTAAGGTTGAGGGCATTAAACAAATTGCTGTCAATGTTCAAGAACGCCGGGCATTGGTCACATGGTCGCCACTTGAGATAAAACTTAGCCAAATACTGACTACACTCACGCGCATTGGCTACATAGGCTCTCCGTTTCACCCTGATGAACATGAAGCTAGCTACAAGCGCGAGCAAAAAACCTTCTTAAAAAAACTAGGGCTCGCCGGCATCATGACTATGCAGGTGATGATGCTTATGGCGGGGCTTTACTTTGATTGGTTTGGTGCCATAGAACTTGAAACTCGCCAGTATTTCTATTGGGTGGCGCTTACCCTTACCACGCCCGTAGTCCTATATTCTGGCAGCACTTTTTATGTGGGGGCAGCCAAGGCACTGAGTGCAAAAACGGTTAATATGGATGTGCCGGTTACTATTGCGGTTTTTGGCACTTATTTCGCCGGAATACGTTCTACGTTGCAAGAGCAAGGCGAAGTGTATTTTGAGTCCATCTGTATGTTCATTTTTTTGCTGCTGTTAAGTCGTTTTCTAGAACACAGAAGCCGTCACAGAGCCGCGCAAATATCAGCAAACATGATGCAGTACGTTCCCGTCTCAGCCACTAAGCTTGACGAAAATGGAAACATTAGCGAGTGCCTTGCAAAGCAATTGCTTGTAGGCGATGTGGTTATTGTAAAGCCAGGTGAAACTATCCCTATCGACGGCACAGTTGTAGAAGGTAACGCCTCTGTTGACGAATCAATGCTAACCGGAGAATTCAACCCCGTTTCTAAGACAGAGAAAAGCACCGTTTATGGCGGTACCGTTTGCCAAGATGGTTCACTGATAGTGTCGGTTACGCAAACCCTAAAAAATGCCCTCGTAAATCAAATTGTGCGCCTTCAAGCGAGTGCGATGGCAAGTAAACCCAAAGCCGCACAACTGGCCGATAGCTTTTCACGCTATTTTGTCACGGCCGTGCTACTGATAGCCGCTCTGACTTATGCGTACTGGACACTACAAGACAGCCAAGATGCTTTCTGGATAACTATTTCGGTACTTGTTGCGACCTGCCCGTGCGCATTAGGCTTAGCTACACCGTCTGCACTTACATGCGCGATGGCCAAGTTAAATCGCCAGGGCATATTGTTAAAGCGCGCCGATGCACTGGAACAAATTACAAGCATAGATACCATTGCGCTAGATAAAACGGGCACGCTTACCGAGGGTAAATTTACCGTTGTTAACAAGTGGTTTTCTGAGGGCGTGGATGAAGATAGCGTGATGGCTATCGCAAATGCGTTAGAAGCGCGTTCAGAGCACCCCATTGCAAAAGCGTTTAATGGACCATCACAACACTCGGTTAAACACTTTACCGTTACCCCAGGCGGTGGTATTGGTGGCGATGTGAATGACGCATCATTCGTAATGGGAAGTGCCTCATTTGTAGGTGCAGAGGTTGCCCATATTACTATCAATGCCAATGTGTTTTTAGCTGTTAACGGTCAACTTCTGGCCGCTTTCGAGGTAAGTGACACGCTGCGTGAAGACACCCGAGCCACACTAGATATTCTCAGCAACAATAATTCACTGGTCGTGCTAAGCGGCGATACACAGCACAATGTTGACCTGTTAACGCAAACCTTACCTATTGATGTTGCAAAAGGCGCGCTTACACCTGAAGCCAAGTTTCAAATGGTGCAAGACATGCAGGCGAGTGGCAAGCGAGTTATGATGATGGGAGACGGTATCAATGATGCGCCAGTCCTTGCAAGTGCAGATGTCGCCATTGCAGTAGGCAATGCTACGGATGTTGCTAAAACTGCGGCGGATGTTATTTTGTTGGGCGATCAACTGTTGTCTGTGCCTGAATTGATAAGTACAGCAAAGCAAGTTAAGCAAAAAATTAGACAGAATATTGGCTGGTCAATTGGATATAATGTGTTAATTTTGCCCTTTGCGGTGTCCGGTTTATTGTCGCCTTGGATGGCAGTAGTAGGCATGTCGCTCAGTTCAATTATTGTCGTCACAAACTCAACGCGTCTTTTGAGCAAATAGCATGAGCATAATCTACGTTCTTATTCCCATTGCAATCATCATTGTTGCCGTTGCCATCGTCATTTTCTTTTGGGCGGTAAAATCAAATCAATTCGAAGATTTAGACAGGCAAGGTTACAGCATCCTGTTTGATGATGACCTATCGCCAGAAGAAAAGAAGCTAGCAGAGCAACGTAAAAAGCTACAAGAAGCGCAAGAACAGGGGCATTTGAACCAGCAAGGCGCTCAGCCTTCCCCGTCCAACAAAGATAGCCGCTCAGATGGACAGCATTAATTACTTATCTGCATTCCTTGTTGGCCTCGCTGGCGGCGTGCACTGCGTGGGTATGTGCGGTGGAATTGTCGCAGCGCTTCGTATGGTAACGCCTAAGGGCGTATCTCCACTTCCCTACACGCTATCTTACAACGTCGGTCGTATTTTGAGTTACACGATTGCTGGTGCATTAACCGGCTTTATGGGAAAGATTGCAGCCGATTATATTCCACTGGCAAATTATGTGCTCTCTCTTTTAAGCGGCGTGATGTTGTTATTACTAGCCTGTTATCTGGGCCAATGGTACACCGGCCTCACAGCATTAGAGCGTGTAGGAAAGCGGTTGTTTAGCAAAGTGCAACCCTTTGCTAAACGTTTCCTTCCATTTAAGACGCCGCTCAGTGCTTTTCCTTATGGCTTCATTTGGGGGTGGCTTCCATGTGGTCTCGTATATTCAACGCTTACTTGGTCTTTGGCTGCGGGCAGTGCCGTTGAAGGCAGCGCTATAATGTTCTTTTTTGGGCTTGGTACCTTACCCACATTACTTGCATCTTCTGCAGGCAGTCAGTGGCTTATCGCTGGCTTTAGACACACATCGGTTAGACAATCCATCGCCGCTATAATGTTAATATATGCTGTTTATCTGATTTATCGCGCAATCAGCTAAATGATGCGGTATTATACTAAAGTAGCCCCTGATTTTAGTGTGAGTTAGCGTTATGAGCAAAGGAAGCGAATTTTCAATACATTGTCAAAACTGCAGTTTTAGCCATTTGTGCCTACCTGTGGCACTGAATAAAACTGAAATTGAATCACTTGATGATATCATCGAGCGTAAAAAGCCGCTTCATAAGGGTGACACGCTCATTCAGACGGGAGATAGTTTTCGCTCTCTGTTTGCTGTGCGTACAGGGTCGTTCAAGTCCTTTGTTACCAATAAGGAAGGCGAAGAACAAATTACCGGTTTCCATTTCCCTGGCGATATTATCGGATTCGATGCACTGCGTGAAAACCAGCATCAAAGCTATACACAAGCTCTTGAGACCGCAATGGTGTGCGAGTTGCCTTATGAAACCCTCGATGAAATGTCGGTTCAGTTCCCTAAGCTTCGCCATCAAATTATGAGTTTTATGAGTGCAGAGATAAAGCAAGATCACGATATGATCATGTTACTCAACAAACGCACTGCAGAAGAACGCCTTTTGTATTTCATCTCTCACCTTTCTCAGCGTTTTGAAGAACGTGGCTTCTCGCATAGAGAATTCCACCTTACAATGACAAGAAATGAAATAGGCAACTATTTAGGGCTAACAATTGAGACGATAAGCCGCTTACTAAGCCGCTTCCAAAAAGAAGGCATTATTAAAGTGGATGGTAAACTTATTACCGTTCTAGACTTCGATATTCTCAATGCCAAGCTTGAATCTATCAACGGCCCAAGCATTGTTTGCAACGGTTGAAGCAAATTGCTGAAACATAATGACCCGTCCTAAGATAGGTTGACAGTTTTTAGGCCAGCTCCAGTAGCTGGCCT
>CAYVST010000154.1:0-5741 GCA_964454185.1 uncultured Alteromonas sp. | reverse complement strand
TAAATATACCTACGCCTCTCAGCCAAAAAGCCAATCAACATAAATGATGCCACATAGCCTGCACCTTGGTACTGCCAAGGTAAATAGGCTAGTACGTGTTTCAAAAAAGGTGCGCCGTACAGGGTAAGTGCGCCATAGCCAAACGCGCACAGCACAACAAACAAACTAACGCGAATAACAAAATGGTAGGGCGCTAGTATGCGCTTTACATGGCCGTTAATAATATCGCCATATACCACCAAAATGGTGGCCATTAGCATAATGCTCATTTCGGTGTAATAGGGGCTTAATGCGCGTGAAAGGGCGCTAAATAATTCACTCATAACAAACTGCGTTTACAAAGCTACTAATAGAATACTAAGCCGCATAGTAACCGCTTCTGTTTTGTCGCAAAAGCGGTTTGCGCTTAATATCAGGAACTTTTAGCTCCGCTTATCCAATGCCAATAATGCAAGTTGCGCAAATTGAATTTCGAAACTTAAGTCTTTATCAAAAATTCATTTGATACCCATACAGAAATCTAACGTACCAAATCACCATGTTAATAAACCCATCAGATCCACGATGAAGGCGGTGGCAAATAATATGGCAGCACAACAACGCTTAGCTCGGCGGTCCATGCCGGCAGGCCCAGTGACAGCGGCGTATGAACGCAAGATAAATGCGGGAGAGGTGCAACGAGATAACGCCCAAGTTGCTCTGGCGGCAAAACTCGATGCCCTGCACCAGTCTCTCACCTCGCTTCCGCCAGTACCAGTACGCACTTACAAAAGGGTAGACAGCAGCGCTACTCGCAGCCATCCGTTATCACTGTTACCGGCGCGGGCTTTGGAGTCTGCCAAGTCCTCTATTCGCAAGAAGTTCTATTTGTGGTCTTTGGGCCCACCACCACAAGGGATGTACATTCATGGCCCAGTCGGGGTAGGTAAGAGCTTTCTAATGGACCTCTTTTACGCGTCGGTTAACGGTCCTGACGACGATTCTTGCTGTAATAATGAAAACCACAAACACGCAAAATTTACCAAACGCCGCGTCCACTTTCATGAGTTCATGCTAGACGTTCATCATCGAATTTTTGTTTACAAAGAAAAGCACCCAACAGATGATGCGCTCCCCATCGTTGCGCAACAATTGGCACAAGAAGCCCAACTCCTCTGTTTCGATGAGTTTCAAGTAACAGATGTAGCCGATGCCATGATTTTGAAACGGCTGTTTTCATTATTATTGAGTTTGAACGTCGTGGTGGTGGCCACGTCGAATCGTGCCCCTGAGGAATTGTATAAAGGGGGCATTAATCGCTCTCTCTTCTTGCCATTCATCGACACACTGAAACAAACGTTCGACATTATTTCCATGGAGGGTTCCAGTGTAGATTATCGACGCGAAACTCAAGCAAGTGGTCAATCCTATTTTTGGTCAAACAAAGATACGCATGGCAATATCAATAGCCACATACAGGCGAAGTTGGAAGCAGTATTTGGCGGCACTGAATCTGAAACTAAGGCCGAGGTTATTTCCGTCCTCTTTGGTCGCACCGTCCAGGTGGCTCGATTTAATGAACGGTGCGCTTGGTTTAACTTTTCCGAGTTGTGCTACCAACCGCTTGGGGCGGCTGATTATCTTTCCCTCTGCTGCCGATTTCCGGTCATCATTGTAGACCGCGTTCCTCAACTGGACGCCAATCACCTTAACGAAGCGCGACGATTCGTGACCCTCATTGATGCGTGTTACGAATCTCGCACCCGCTTAGTGCTGGCAGCACAAGTTCCGCTTGACGAATTGTTTGTCGATTTTGAAGCGCATGTCGAGAGCGACGATGGAGATGGAGAATTGATTGTTAATGATAAAGGGGGGAACTCGAGTTCCTTTGCGACAACCATGATCCGCACCAAAGAGGGGGGATATTATGAGTGGTCTGCGACGGGGCGAGTTGGCGTGTCACTGGCACAGTTTTCGTCCGCCAATGATCTCGCCTTTTCTTTTAGGCGAGCCGCGTCTCGGTTGGTTGAAATGGGTGGGAAAGAATGGGGGCGGCAATAATGGCTCACGTTAAGGTCCCCACCAACCCTGCTTATCTGAGAAGTACTGTCACATCGTACTTCTCAAATTGGTAATGTGTTTTACTTAAGTGGCTTTAAACACCCGCATTCAATTCACTCACTGCTTTAAAGCCTTGCTCTACTGTGGCAATGCGGTCGGTGGTGTGGTCGTGCTCTACAAATTTGTGCTCAATACCTGCCAGTTCACCGTGTGCAAATATGTCTTTAAAGTTAATTGTGCCTTTGCCTACATCAGCAAAGCTGCCGTCTTCGGCTAGGTCTTTCACATGCCATAATTTAAAGCGGCCGGGGTAGGCGTTAAAGTAATCAACCGGGTTCTTACCTGCTTTTACCGCCCAATAAAGGTCTAACTCCATGGTTACTAAGTTAGGGTCGGTTTCGGTAATAAGCACATCTAGCGGTATTTGGCCGTCGCGGTTTTCAAACTCAAAATCGTGGTTGTGATAGCCAAGGGTTATGCCTGCTTTATGGCACGCTTCGCCTATTTTATTTAGTTTTTCGGCCAATGCTTGGTACGGCGCAATACCTGCACCACGCTGGGCTTCACTTAGCCAAGGTACAACTAAATATTTATGCCCTACGGTTTGTGCGTCATCTAATACTTGGTTTATGTTGTTATCAAACACATCCAACATAATGTGCGCCGACGGTGCGCGCAAACCGTTGTCGTCTAATAGCTGCTTAATATCTTTGGCGCTGTGGTCAAAATACCCTGCAAACTCCATTTCCTTGTAACCAATGTCTGCCACTAGTTTAAGTGTTGCAGGCACGCTAACTTTCATAATATCGCGTAGGGTGTATAGCTGAAGGCCAACCGCATTGGCGCGTGGTGCATGCATAGCTTCGTTACCTTTATGATTGTGCGCTAATACAGCAGGTGCGCCAAATGCAGCCAATGCACCCGATGAATACTTAATAAACTGGCGGCGCGTTAATGCGGTGCTGTAATGCGTACTTACTTTACTTAAGTTCATGGCGTTGTCCTTTTGCTGTATTACGGGTTAAACAGAATTGTTGTTAATTACTTGATACTGGGCCTGTGCTCTCTCTTGCAATAAGCTCAAACGGCATTATGACTTTGGGGGCTTTTTTAATTTTGCCGTTCAATAAGTCAACCAAAAGAGTTACAGCGGTGCGCCCAAACTCTTCTGCTGGCTGGGCAATAGTGGTTAGCGGTGGGTCTACAAATGCCGAAAAGGCAATGTCGTCAAACCCCGCAACCGAAATATCATTGGGAACGTGCAAGTTAGCTTGCTTAAAAGCCTGCATAGCGCCAATAGCCGTTTCGTCGTTTTCACAAAACACAGCGCTTGGTCTATTGTTAAGTTCGCTAATGGTTACGCCCGCGTTATAGCCTGCCTGAAGTGTAAAGTCGCCATCTAGCAGTAGGCTTTCGTCAAAGTCGATATTGGCGTCGCGCAATGCGTCTTTGTACCCGTTTAAACGCTCTTGCGTTAGTGGGCTAGAGTGAGGGCCCTTAATCATGGCAATGCGAGTGTGGCCAAGCGAAATTAAGTGCTGTGTCATTGCTTTAGCAGCGGCGCGGTTATCTAGGCTTACTACTGGATATTGGCCATCATCTATTACTTCACAAGCGTTCACCATGGGCAGCAACCCATTGTCGTTTATCATAGTGGCATCAAACGGGTTGTGTGCGCGTAACTGAATAAGGCCGTCTGCTTGCGAGGTGCTTACCATTTTGGCGTAGTGGTTTTCTACGTCGTTATTGCCCAGCGTATTGGCAAGTAAAATAGAATAACCAAGCTCTGCGGCAGCCTCTTGCATGCCGCTAATTACACGGGCAAAAAATACGTTTGCCACAGTAGGTACCAACACAACTAAGTTATGTGTTTTGCCCGAGCGAAACTTTACTGCCATTAAATTTGGCTTGTAACCCACGGCCTGAACGGCTGCCATTACTTTGTTTCGCGTTTTTGGTGAAACGCGTTCTGGTTGTTGCAGTGTTCTCGACACTGTTGCTACAGATACCCCAGCGCTATCTGCTACATCTCTAATGTTTGCCATGTTTTTATTTAGTTCTGTATCGCGTGTAGCTGCTTATTGTAAACCCGTTGCAGTGCAGTGTGCATTAGCTCTTTGTCGTGCTTTACTGCGTGTCAGATCGGTATGAACCAAAATGTAACCGTTTTCATTTTATAAAAAGAATACGCATATTTTGAGTAATTTCAAATGTTATTTGTATTAATTTTGTAAACTATTGCCTGTGTTTTGGTAGCTTTTTACACACTGTAACTGCGATTAATAGCGTCTTTCAGGTAATAATTTCGTCATTTGTAAATGGTAGTTTAACGAAATGCTTCCTTTTTTATTGACAAGATAAAATGTAACGGGTTACATTTTAATGCATTAAAGTACTAGAAATATGCAAAATCGACCAGAGGATCACGCAATGCAACCAATTCGAATGGGAATGATCGGAGGCGGCGAAGGCGCATTTATTGGCGCGGTACATCGTCATGCAGCAGGCTTGGATGGTCATTATCAGTTAGTGTGCGGAGCCTTTAGTCGTAACGAAGACAACAACGCCCGTACTGCAAATGCACTGAATGTGCAGTCGTCACGTTGCTATGCCGACTGGCAAACCATGTTGCAGGCAGAGTCATCATTACCAGAAGACCAGCGCATGCAGGTTGTGGTTATTGTTACGCCTAATCATTTACATGTCCCCATTTCTATTGCTGCTATTCAAGCTGGCTTTCACGTATTTTGTGAAAAACCGGCTGGCGTAAATTTCGCCGAAGTTAAAGAGTTGCAAGACATCATTCACGCCAACAACAGCCTGTACGGATTAGCACACACTTACTTAGGCTACCCAATGGTGTGGCAAGCACGCCACATGGTAACCAGTGGCATGCTAGGTAACATTCGAAAAGTGTATGTGGAATACCCGCAGGGCTGGCTATCGGGTGAAGAAGAAACCCACAACAAACAAGCACAGTGGCGAACCGACCCCGCCATTTCTGGGGCAACGGGTGCCATGGGCGATATTGGAACGCACGCGTTTGGTTTAGTGGAGTTCGTGTTAAACGACGCGGTGACAGCACTTAGTGGCGAGCTATACACCCATGTTGAAGGGCGACGCCTAGATGACGATGGTGCAGCGCTAATTAAAACGAAAAGTGGGGCTACAGGGGTACTGATTGCCTCGCAAGTATGTGCAGGCGAAGAAAACGCCTTAAAAATTCGCGTGTATGGCGATAAAGGTGGGCTTGAGTGGCGACAAATGGAGCCTAACTCGGTGATTTACCGCCCTACCGATGCACCTTTTCAAGTATTTCGCGCCGGGCAAGGCCAAGTGGGGCTTTGCGAACAGGCCTCATCTCGTTGCCGTGTGCCGTCAGGTCACCCTGAAGGCTACCTTGAAGCCATGGCAAATTTGTATACCGACTTTGCAAAAGCAGTTCGCGACAATCAAAAGGGTAAAGCTGAAGGCGTACCAGGTATAAATTCTGGCTTACGCGGCATGGTGTTTATCGATGCCATGTTGGCTAGCAGCGGCAGCGACACAAAATGGACGTCTATTAGCGACGAAGGCACTAACTAATGCAAATGCATATCCACAACCAGAAAGGGTGCACACATGGCGAATAATCAACAAGCGATTAAAGGCCCCGCTATTTTTCTAGCGCAGTTTATGGGCGACAGCAGCCCTTTTGATAC
>CAYVST010000153.1:0-5851 GCA_964454185.1 uncultured Alteromonas sp. | reverse complement strand
AACTGAGCTAAGGGGGACCTGTGCTTCAACGGGGGCGAATATTAAAGAGGTACTTTGTTGCTGTCAACAATATAAATGAAATATTTGTACTAAGTGCGCAAAAAATAGCTTTTTAAGCGTTATATGCTCATTATGTCGCCAAAATGACAAAAGTAGTGGTTAATAAGTAAACATCATTGCTAGATTCGCCAATAAAGGGCTATTGAGCGAGTTGAATAAATGCAAGTTAGTATGTGGGAAACACATATCCCACATATATGCTCAGCTATAACTAAATAGAATAAAAAAAAGCTTCAATACTGTTAATATGTCCAGTGTTTAATATAAATGTAACCTGTACCTCGGTATTAAAAGGTTAGTCACCACTTACGTCTTTTTTTCAATATACCGCACAACATCGCGCCAAACATGGTCTTGCGTTAGTTATCCACTAAATCTGTGGATAACTATGTTGATAGCTTCTCCCGAGAAGATGAATTGGTAAGATCAATCATCATGTGATCTTGATGTGTGTGCTGAGAATATTCATTAAAACATAATAAAAACAAGTGGTTGTTATGCTTTTTTTGATCTTGCAGGGTGATCGAAACAGATCGGTTGTGTAAAAAGTAGCTTGTGTGTTAATTCGACGAATGGTCAAAAGCTATTCAGTTGAAACCGCGTTATTTCTCAGTGTGTTACATATTGTTAACAAATGTGGTGGCTCTTTAGTCACTTGCTGTGGATGTAAAAATTAGCAAAACGACCAGCGTGGTAAGTAGTAAAACTGCAATAGTACAGAAATTAAACTGTCATAGATGCAATCGTTGTTGTCGGTCGTGTTTTAGTAACAAAAACCTGTAATTATGCAGTGTTGATTGCGATGTCTTGGCCAGTTCTCATTTTTCAGCGTGTTGTTAATTGGAAATGGTATGCGCAAAACATGTGATGTTGTGCTTATTGTAGCAGTGCGCTTGAGTGGTAGTAACGCTGTCTTTCTCTGTGTAAATAGTCAATGCCCCCATACATTGTTTTGTTTATCGAATACGCGTAGCCAATTTATGCTCACTCTTTTACAATTTATGCTCTTTTATAGCTTTACCACTATTAAGCTATGTAACTGTTATTAAATAGATGTCGTTATTTTCACAATGAAGGTTTAACACGCTTGTGAAATGCTAGAGATAATCTTAGAGGTTCTTTGTGCATCTATTTTTCATGTCGCTAAAACGCTGAGGCACTAGTGAATAAAAACAAAACACAAAAACGTCCCACTGATTTATTGCAAGGGGATATTGGCGCCACCCTCAAGCGAATGACCATTCCCATGATTTTAGGCATGGTGATGATGATGAGCTTTGGTCTCATTGACACATTTTTTGTCAGTTTGCTTGGTACTGACCCTCTTGCGGCTATCAGTTTTACTTTTCCAGTTACTTTTACGGTAATCAGTTTAAACATTGGTTTAGGGATAGGAACGTCTGCCATTATCGGGAAGCTTCAGGGCAGCAAAATGCTGACTAAGTCGAAGCTTTATGCCTCAGGTTCTTTAATGCTTTCTGTATTGCTTGTGGGTGCGCTTGCACTGATAGGATTTTTCACCATTGAACCGGTTTTCAAGTTACTCAACGCGTCAGAACGACTTATGCCGTTTATTTCTGACTATATGGGCTTGTGGTACTTATCGAGCATCTTTTTAGCCATGCCTATGGTTGGCAATAGTGTGCTACGAGCCTGCGGTGATACACGCACACCTAGTATCGTTATGGCCGCTGGTGGTGGCCTTAATGCGCTGCTCGACCCACTTTTCATCTTCGGCTTTGGGCCTATTCCGGCTATGGGAATACAGGGGGCTGCCTTGGCGACTTTTATTGCATGGTTGGTAGGTGCAATGTGGATTTTGTACATTCTGGCAGTACAACGAAAGCTAATGTTGCCACGACTTTTAACGTTGAGTGAGTTAAAGGAAAGTAGCCAAGAAATTCTAAAGATTGGTCTTCCAGCAGCAGGCGCGAATATGCTGACACCGATTGCTGGTGGTGTAATGACGGCTGTTGTTGCAAGCTATGGAGCGGAAGCTGTGGCAGCTTGGGGAGTAGGTAATAGAATGGAGTCTATCGCCAGTATTGTCGTACTTGCGCTGTCCATGACACTTCCGCCTTTTATCAGTCAAAATGTAGGCGCAATGCAAGTTGACAGGGTGAAAAAAGCGTATTCACTGACGTTAAAGTTTGTTTTAGCTTGGCAGTTTGTCATCTTTTTAGCTATGTGGGCGCTGTCTAGCTGGATAGCTGTTGCTTTTGCAAATGAAGCCGAAGTAAGCACGCTAATCCAATTGTTTCTGATGATTGTTCCTCTGGGATACGGCGTGCAGGGTATTATTATTCTGACCAATTCATCGTTGAATGCCATGCATCGTCCTATGTCAGCACTGGTACTCAGTGTCATCCGCTTGTTCGTTTTTTTCGTACCCATAAGCGTAGTGGGCAGTCTGCTATTCGGCCTTAAGGGCTTATTCGTGGGCAATGTTATTGCCAATATTGTTATGGCAAGCGTGTCATTTATCGTATTTAAACGTGCTATTGCAGAGTTAGAAGCAGAGTGCGAAAACTCAAATGAGGTTGCATTACATGAGTAGAGGGTTTGAGCTCCATTCCAAGTACCAGCCCGCCGGCGACCAGCCTGCGGCTATTGAAGCGCTGGTTGATGGTTTGGATAGTGGTTTAGCTGGACAAACACTGCTTGGTGTAACGGGGTCAGGTAAAACTTTTACAATGGCCAACGTTATACAACAAGTACAGCGACCAACACTCATACTTGCTCACAATAAAACACTTGCTGCGCAACTGTATGGAGAAATGAAAGAGTTTTTCCCACACAATGCCGTTGAGTATTTTGTTTCTTACTACGATTATTATCAACCTGAGGCTTACGTACCAAGTACCGATACTTTCATCGAAAAAGATGCATCGATTAATGATCACATTGAACAGATGCGCCTGTCAGCCACAAAAGCGCTCATGGAAAGACGTGATGTTGTCATAGTGGCGAGCGTATCAGCTATCTATGGCTTGGGAGACCCCGAATCCTACATGAAAATGCTCCTTCATCTTCGCCAAGGCGATACGATGGATCAAAGGGACATTTTGCGACGCCTTGCCGAGCTGCAGTATAAACGAAACGACCTTGCCTTTGAGCGGGGCACGTTCCGCGTAAGGGGAGATGTCATCGATATATTCCCTGCTGACTCGGAAAAGCAAGCGGTGAGAGTTGAACTTTTTGATGACGAAATTGACAAGATTAGTTTGTTTGACCCATTAACTGGAGCGGTAGACAAGTCGGTTATTCGTGCAACGGTTTTTCCGAAAACACACTATGTAACACCACGCGAAAAAATCTTGAACGCCATTGAACATATCAAAGATGAGTTGGGCGACCGTAAGAAACAGCTTCAAGAAGCGAACAAGTTAATTGAGGAACAGCGTATATCTCAGCGAACCCAGTTCGATATTGAAATGATGATGGAACTTGGCTATTGCTCAGGTATCGAAAACTACTCTCGTTACTTGTCGGGAAGAGCACCAGGCGAACCACCTCCTACATTACTTGACTACTTTCCGGCCGATGGATTGATGTTCATTGACGAATCTCATGTAACGGTTTCACAAATTGGCGCGATGTATCGAGGTGATCGGTCACGAAAAGAAACATTGGTTGAATTTGGTTTTCGCTTACCGTCAGCGTTAGACAATCGTCCTCTTAAATTCGAAGAGTTTGAGCAGATATGTCCACAGACCATTTACGTGTCGGCAACCCCTGGTGATTATGAACTGAAGAAGACTGAAGGCGAGATAGTTGAGCAAGTCGTTCGTCCTACAGGCTTACTTGACCCCGTTATTGAAGTTCGCCCTGTCGCGACGCAAGTAGATGATGTTTTGTCAGAAATAAAGAAACGGGTTGAGCTTGATGAACGGGTTCTAATTACGACCTTGACGAAACGAATGGCCGAAGATTTGAGTGAGTATCTTAATGAACATGACGTGAAGGTACGCTATCTGCATTCCGATATCGATACCGTAGAGCGTATAGAAATTATTCGAGATTTACGCCTTGGTAAGTTTGATGTGCTGGTCGGTATCAACCTGTTAAGAGAAGGGCTTGATATGCCAGAAGTATCGCTAGTAGCTATTCTTGATGCTGACAAGGAAGGCTTTTTGCGCGCCGAGCGTTCACTCATTCAAACCATTGGTCGAGCGGCACGTCATGTCAATGGTAAAGCTATTTTGTACGCAGATAGCATTACTAAATCGATGAAAAAAGCGATGGACGAAACTGAACGCCGTAGAGAGAAGCAAATGGCGCACAATGCGGCTAACAATATTACGCCAATGCGACTCAATAAGCCGATAACGGATATTATGGATTTAGGCGATAGTGCGCATCCGGCATCAGGTAAAGTGAAGCTTCGAAAAGTCGAAGAGAAGAAGAAACAGCAAAAAGCGGCGAGTGCTACAGAGCTTATGGACCAAATTGCGGAGCTCGAAAAGCAAATGTTTGAGTATGCTCGAGAGCTGGAATTTGAAAAAGCGGCGTCGCTACGAGACGATATTGAAGCGTTACGCAAGCAAGTCGTTACATTATCGTAGTGCAAAACAAGGCATTTATGTACTGACGATTTTTATCGTTTAAAGCAAAGCCCTCGCGATAATTGTGAGGGCTTTTTTGTGCGTATTACACTTTCGTATATAGCTTCATAACTCAAAATTTAACCAATAGCGATTTTCTGAGTCTAAAACCACTAAATTGTCGTTGTAATAGCGCGGTTTGTTTCATATAGTGCTATGAAGAGTATCGATAACTATACCTAAAACAGGTGCTAATTATGCTTAATCGTCTTCAGGAGTCGGATATAAAGCTATTGCGTGTTTTTTACGCAGTCGCTAGCTGCAATGGATTTACTGCGGCAGAGCCAGTGTTGCGAATGCAACGCCCTAATATTAGTGCAGCAATCAAGAAACTAGAAGAGCGTTTAGATTTAGTGCTTTGTCATCGTGGCCGTGGTGGTTTTCAGATGACCAAGGAAGGGGAAGTGGTCTTCCAAGAAACAAAACGCATCTTTAATGCTTTTGATAACTTTGTCTTTAACCTAAAGTCATTACATGATGATTATTCTGGTCACATCACTTTAGTGCTTATGGCAGGCTTACCTCTTTCAATGCACTTGGCAGTAAGTAAAGCCGTCAAAAGCACCATGAAAAAGTTTGATGATATTCACGTCAACATTCAAACTCGTTTATACAATGAAGTAGAACACGTTGCATTATCTGGTGAGTGTCATTTGGTTGTTTCAACCTACGATATGGTAAAACCTGAATCGGTAACGTTTCACCCTGTTGGATTGAAAACTAACGGCCGCTTATATTGTGCGCCAACGCATCCGCTTGCTAAATATCGCGATAGTGAGCTACCTGACAATGTAAATATTGAAGATTACCCCGCTATCGGTATATCAGGGCTTTCTTCCGCTAACTACATAGAAGATGAGTCGC
Source organism: uncultured Alteromonas sp. (assembly GCA_964454185.1). GTDB lineage: Bacteria > Pseudomonadota > Gammaproteobacteria > Enterobacterales > Alteromonadaceae > Alteromonas. Next base: position 323 of record CAYVST010000153.1, on the reverse strand, counting down.
GTTTGTCGATTCAAACCTTCTCAGATTCCTATGATGCCGCTATGTCAGCGATTATGACCGGTGAGTACATTGGGCTATTACCCGATTACATGGCGAAAGAGCAGGGTGCTGCACTAGGGCTTGTGCCTATCGCAAAGGGAAGCTTGTTTAATTTTAGTCATGAGCTTTTTGTGATGAACGGGAAAAATACGCGTCTTAACCCCGTGTTACGCCATTGCATCAAAGAGCTAAGCTACTTTATATGCGAAAGTCAAAAATAAGTATTTTGCGTTAACAATGGTTAGGACTCAGTAAGCCTTGCACATTCGCAAGGCTTTTTTATT
>CAYVST010000152.1:0-6185 GCA_964454185.1 uncultured Alteromonas sp. | reverse complement strand
TAACCGTATCACCTGAACATGAACTGCCGTCTGCGCTTAATTTGCCCTTTAGCACGTTGCAATAAGTACCTGACTGCATGTTTGAAGCCAGTGACGTGTACAGCACACTGTCTTCTTTATTAATGGCCACAAACCCTCTATCGCCTCGGCCAAACGCAATTTGGTTATTACCATTCGACCACCAGTTAGTGAGGGAGAAATTTGTTGCTGTTGCGTTCCTAAACGCCATGGCACCTGCAATGTATGACCAGCGATGTTCACACTTCCAGTTAGTACCAAAACACTCCAACGTGCCGTTATTATGTACCGGTACATTTGGCCCACCTCTTTCAGTATCGCCGCCAAAATCGAAGCTCGACATCACTTTCGGGTAGCCGTAGGGATAAGCCAGCATGAACACATTAGCAAGGTCGTACAATCGCCCGTCTTCAAAAGTAATCACGTTGCCGCCACCGCCGTGGCCGCGCTGATTGTCATGGTTGTCAACGAAAACGACCGCTTGAGAACTTGGCATGAAGCCCCAACCTTCGCCAAAATTGCTTAACCATGCGAGCTTACCGTTTCGAAAGGTATTGCCTATTTCAACACTGTATTTAAACTCGGTAACCAGCCCGTTACCAAAATACTCACTCGCGCCAACCGCCTCTCCACCTTGGTCAATCACTTCTTGAAACACAAGTGGCGAATTATTTAAGCGGGCAACGATGCTATTGATATCGGAACTTGGCATGTGTTTGCTCGCATCAAAGCGAAAGCCTGCAACACCTAAGCTAATGAGATCATTTAAGTAGTTAACAATGGTAGTTTGTACATAGCTGCTGTCAGTATCTAAATCTGCAAGCCCTACCAATTCGCAGTGTTGTACTTCATAGCGGTTGTTGTAACTACTGATAGCACATGTCGGATGAAAGTCATTTGGCGAATAAATAGGGTATTGCTTAGCCCCAAAAGTGTTGCCCGCAGTCCCCGTGCCACTGCCCGCCGCCATATGATTAATTACCGCATCAACATATATGTCTACGCCTGACGCTTTGCAACGCTGAACCATGTCCGCAAATTGAGCGCGATTACCGCCACGGCTGGTAAGTTGATAGCTGACGGGTTGATAGCGCGCCCACCAGTTAGATACCGTTATGTGCTCGTTAGGAGGTGACACTTGTACAGCGGCATAGCCTTCAGGCCCTAAGAAGGTCTCACACTCAGTGGCGATATCCTCCCAGCCCCATTCAAACAAATGCACAAACGTTGTTGGTGCTGCATTTGCGTAATTTGCATTTGCACTCATTAATATTGACGTTGAAAGTGTCAGTGCTGAAAAAAGTGTTGTCCGTTTCATTGCTCGTACCCTGCTCATTATGTGAACAAAAAGTAAGGCAGATGTTTTCACTTTGTTAAATATGCATACGTATGTAACGGGCTTTGAATACGTATGCAGCACGTAGTTTAGTGTGGGAGTGTTGTATTGTGCTAAAAATAAAAAACCCGACATGAGAGCACTCATGTCGGGTTTTAATATTTACGAATTGGTTTTACATGGTGTAGTTAACACCAACGAAGTAGAACCTTCCACGCGGACCAGCCGGGCGAGAAAGTGTACCTAAGTATGGGTCTTCTTCGAATGCGTTATTAATGCCGCCATAAACTTCTAGGTTATCTTTGAAGTTATAAGATAATGAGAAGTCATGCACCACCGCAGAGCCAGTGTGCGTCTGACTGATGAAGTCAGGGTTGCTCTCAATATCTTGGTTTTCTAGGCCAGGAAGTAGCTGATCCCCTTCGTAACGCCCACGCCAGCCAATGACGAAATCACCAATGAGGTAATCAACGTTCATATTAACAATCCACTCAGGACGCGTGAACGTTCCAAGTACATCTGTCACTTCATCTGGTGCACTTACGTCACGAACTTCATCGTTCTTCAAGAAGTTAGTACCATTGATACTAAATTCAATTCTTCCATCAGTTTGGGCAAGCTCTGCTAGGTCAAAGCCATAGTCTACGCGGAAATCAATACCTGACGTTTCAACAGCCGCTAAGTTGATAAAACCTGAACGGAAGTTAGTAATAAAGCCGTTACTTGCATCCCTGTCTACCGCATCACAGAATTGGTTGTTGATGGTTGGCGCATCAACACAGTTAGATGCAATATCAAAACCTGTCAGGCTATCAATAAGACCATCGATTTGAATGTTGTAGTAATCTAGCGTTACCACAAGGCCGTCTAACAAGCCGTCAAACTCACCATCTGGTCTCCAAACCGTACCCACTGTTAGCGTCTCTGCTTCTTCTGGGTCCAAATCTGGGTTACCACCTGTGGTACCTGCAACAAACGCAGATAGGAAGTTGGTTGAGTCATAGCTGCCGTCAGCCACTGCGTTGCCGATTAGTGCAATACAGTTTGCTTCACGGAATTCAGAACCTGCGCCAATGAAGTTTTGGTTACAAGGGTCGTCACCTGCACCCAAGGTTGCCGCAAATGTTGGAGCAAATGCCTCATTAATGTTTGGAACACGAACAGCTTCTGAGTAAGTAGCGCGAACACTGAATGTTTCTACCGGCGACCACATAGAACCAACAGTCCATGCGTCATGAGTGCCGTATGGGTCGTAATCAGAGCTTCTGTATGCTGCGCGAAGCTCAAGTCTCTCAGCGAACGTCATGCCCTCTAGTAAAGGAATAGTCGCTTCCATAAAGTACTCTGATACGTCGTATTCACCGTCAGATGGATTTGTTGGGCCTGCGCGAGAGTCCAACTCACCAAATGTCAAACCGAGTGCTGAAAATGTATTTGGCGTAAATTCGCTCGACTCTCTACGCCATTCGTAACCAACAGCAAAAGCAATCGGGCCCGCAGGCAACTCAAACAAGTCGGCAGATGTACCAGAAACCACGGCAAGGAAGTTCTCTTGCACAATATCGTTTTGGTCTGTACCCGGTTGGAAGATGAAGTTTGCCGCTTCTACGCTGATAGAATCTTTGCCAAATAGGTTAACTGGCACACACGAACCATCACCTGGCTGGAATGTTAAGAAGCCAAAGTTGCCGTTTACCGTTGGGAACGGTGACGTTGGTGGTAGCGCACTGCTATCTAGATCAGAACGACAAACCGCATTGCCTGTCGCAGGGTCGATAACGGCGTCAATAGCAGCAAAATAACGGTCTTCGATACGTTGACGGCTGGTGATGTCAGCATCGGTACGGCCATAGTTATAGAACACTTCATATTCAAGTTCTGTATTAGGTATATATCCTTCAAAACCCGTTACCACTCTGAATGTTTTACGCTGTGCTTCTGGGTTTGAAGTGGCATTGAAATCAAGCACGTCGCGAGACATCACTAGGCTTACGCTTTCACCTTCAGCCTCTAACTGGTTAATCTGTGATAACAGCTCTGCTGGAATAAACGGGTTATCCAATGAAATAGGAATATCGTCGTTGAAACCATTTACCTGATTAGTCTCTTTGGTTTCACTTTGCACAAACTTAGTATCAATAAAGAAATTCACGTATTCGTTAATTTCATAGTTTGCTACAGCTTGAACAAGAATGCGTTTTGATTCAGGAAGAATAAGCTCGCTATCAGGACTTCCAGGTACACCGTCACCGCCGCTAGCATCAAATGCGCCGATGTACACATCGCCCGGGTTATAAGGTCTTAAACCGTTGTCACCGACAACTTGGCACGTAGGGATCATAGATGCGCCAATCGTCGAGCAACCCACGGTGCCGCCAGAACCTGCAACATCGCCAAATGCGCTGCCGGTTAAAGAAATAACACCGCGATCACTAGAGATTGGCAGACGATAATCTGGAACCCAGGTGTTGGCAAAACGAGGGTCTACACCAAATGCCGCTTGTGTCGCTGAAGTATTGGCCACTCGTCGAAACAATCCTGAACCCGCAAAGTCTCTGTCACGCGCGAAAACTGGGCTTGTTTCTTGATATTCTATGGCAAAAACCAAATCGCCTTTATCTGTTGAAAAACCATTGGCGATTGAGAGGAAAAACTCATTGGCGTCCATTTCATCGCTTACACCAGACTGTGTACGCACTTCCAGGCCGTCAAAAGAGGCACCACTTCGCATATTGAAGTTAACAACGCCGGTCACGGCGTCAGCACCATAAACCGCAGATGCACCGCCAGTAAGAACTTCAACGTTGCGCATCAAAGCCGTTGAAATTGTATTTACGTCAACAGATCCCGTACCTTCGATACCTGATACATGACGGCGACCATTTTCCATTACAAGGGTACGTTCACTGCCTAAGTTTCTTAGGTTCAGCAAACTTGCACCAAGTGGCGTTCCATTGAACGCAGAAAAAGAACCCGGTAATGAAGCTTGAAGTTGTGGCGATTCACGAAGCATTGCACCAAGGTCGATTTGACCAGATGTTTTTATATCACCCGCACCGATAGCCAATACTGGGCTTGCCGCTTCTAAAGAAGAATCTTGTGCAACACGAGACCCCGTGACGACAACCTTTTCTACGTCTTTTTCTTCAATAGTAGGCTCTTCTTGAGCGCTAACAACGCCAGAGTTAAGCGCCAGCGCTGATGCTACGGCACATGCAAGTGCAGTAACGTTGTTTCGCTTTGATAAATCAAAAGCCATGTGTGTTTCTCCAAGTCATTTTGTTTTCCCACTTACTCTTTTCGGTAATTTGAAGGGAATTTTTGTTGGTTTTTATTCATTCGATTTACGAAAAATGTAGACGCACACGCTATTTTGCAGACTGCATTTTTAAAACCGTATTTATGCTGTGAACGTTTTGCAAACTATGTGCCTAGCAAAATTAGTAAAACAGAGGCTCAGTTCACGCTAAAAGCCGCGCATTATGCATATTTACCCACACAAATCCACTTAATATTCAAAAAACCAACTTGCTAGCGCTCAGATGCACAATGTTTGTGCAATAGGACAGTGATGCACCATTCATGACGAAATGAACAATTAATGGGATATAGACAGAGAAAGACGGATAACGCGACAAAAATGCAGTGTTAAAACAAAAATTATTGCACTAAACAGGCGCACCAAAAAACGCATAAAAATTCAAATTATATTCAAATATGTGAATAAACCTACGTCTGTTTAACGTGAGTTAATCTTTTTAACGCGATTATTGATGAAGTAATGAATATCGCCAAATTTGTTACAAACCACTGAGCCTTTTGGGGGAAGAACACCCTCTCCAGTAGCAGAGGGCAAGTCTCTATCCTCTAGTACAACGCCTCGGTTTTTACTGAGCGCAGCAAACAATTGCCCGCTCCAGGTTTCGCAGTTGACTGTAATCTCTATTGATTTTCTTAACTGCTCATCAAGCGATAAGGGCACAACTTTCTTTGGTCTTTTGGGCGTTACAGAGGGAATAGGCAGAGCAGACTGAGCGTTAGTGTTAAGATTTTGAATATAGGCTTGTGTGGCTTGCTTTATCTCTTTGATAGTGAGTGCGGAAGGTGATGGCAAACTCACTTCATCAGGACTTTTTATCGTAAGTGAATTGGCAGCCTTCGTTGCATCTATTCTCTTATCAGCCGTTGTTCTAGCACTGGCAGTCACATCAAAGTCAAAAACTTGATTGCTAACACCTATTGAATCAATAGCTCTACCTGCTGCTTTGTCTGAGAAGGACTGCGTTTTTCTAATTGCCTGTTCACTCCACAGCACAGCTTTTATGGGATCTATTGAGATTTGTGGTTGGTCTCGCGCTATTTCTTTTAATGAGTAAGTGACAATAAGTGCAAGCAAAAAGTGACAGACAACCGATACACTTGCTGGTTTTAACACTCCGCGGTAAACATGCTTACCTGCACAAGAATCTTCATCCGCGTATGAAATGATACCTATTTGAATATCATCGTTGATAGTAATGCTGTCATGCAAACCACCATGTTCAACCACATGAATTAGTCCCTTATACACTATACTGATATTGAGGCACGCTACGCGCTAATTAGTTCCACGGTGTGGGGCACTTTATGTTGTGACGATGTTTGAAAATTTGGAGCGGGAAACGAGATTCGAACTCGCGACCCCGACCTTGGCAAGGTCGTGCTCTACCAACTGAGCTATTCCCGCATAGAGTCGATGCTTTGCATCTTTTTGACGATCCGATTAGACATCAGATTTAAATTTGGAGCGGGAAACGAGATTCGAACTCGCGACCCCGACCTTGGCAAGGTC
>CAYVST010000151.1:0-6473 GCA_964454185.1 uncultured Alteromonas sp. | reverse complement strand
CCCCCACTTACCTTCGCCACACTTGCCTTCATTAGCTTGCTTGTCGCCGCCACAATTCCCTTCGCCGCACTTGCCTTCCTTCGCTGACTTGTCGCCGCCACATTTGCCTTCGCCGCACTTGCCTTCTTTGGCTGACTTATCGCCGCCACACTTACCTTCACCACATTTGCCTTCAGCTGCAAATTGGCTGTAACCAGATTCTAGTGACTGCATGCCAAAAGGATTAATTTCAGCAACGGCAACCGTAGACGCCAAAGAGCCAATTACAACTGCACCAAGTGCTGTAGCTACAGATGATTTTTTGATTTGTTTCATTGATCTACCCTCAATAATATTAGTCATGTTTGACGTACGGTAAGCACGTGTATTAAAGAAGACCCTGCGACGTCGTTTGATATTTCAAAAATTATTAAAATTTTTACAATTTTTATCTATATAGTTGAATTAATTGAAATTAATATGGCTGTAAAAATAACATCACAGGTGATCTTTTATCATTTACACTAAAAGTAAAGTACAGTGATGTCAGAAAGTACAGAAAAATAGGGATTCGGCATTGAACCATCAATTTTATTTGGGTGAATGGCAAGTAGACGCTACAAGTAATACGTTGTCGTTAGGGAAAACAAGACGTACGATTGAACCCAAAGCAATGGACGTGCTGCTGTTATTGTGCCAACAGCAAGGCGACGTGGTGAGCGCGGACGATATTGTTGCGCAGTGCTGGCCCACAAACCCTGTGGGTGACAACCCTATTCACAAAACCATTACTCAGCTGCGAAAAGCGCTAGATGACAAGGCAAGTAGCCCTACCTTTATAGAAACCATAAGAAAACGAGGCTATCGCATTATCGCGCCCGTTCAGTTCATCAATGATGAACAGGCGCAAGCAACACAAGCTAACTGGGAAGGTGCTTCCCCTTTTCTGGGGTTGAGTGCTTACTCATCAAAAGAAAGCAAAGTGTTTTTCGGAAGAAATGCCCTGACCAGAGAACTCATAACTCGCCTTACAGAGCAATTCAAAAAGCGCAGGCCTTTTACGTTAGTGATGGGACCCAGTGGTTCAGGGAAAAGCTCTTTAGTACACGCAGGGCTACTGCCAAGATTGCTTGACCATAAAGGTACAAACGGTATTCGCGTATTCGATTATGTCAGCATCGATATGGCCGATGTCAATGTGGACACCCATAGCTCACACAGCTTGCTGAACGAATTAGCGGCACAAATGCTAGATTGGGGTAACAGCGAGAAAGGAGTATTTGAAGGATATAGCGTTGAAAGTTTAACTAACACCTTACTTCATTCTCCAGACGACCTGGTATCACATGTAAAACACTGGTTTAAGGTTGAGAAATTTGATGAAAACAACACGAGCTCAAGCGTGGGTACTCATGTTCCTTATCCATGCTTTGCGTTGATTATCGATAGATTAGAAGCACTTCTTGCCAGTGCCACTATTACAGAAGAAGCTAAATTAGGTGTTTTTGAATTACTGGAAGCGCTGAGTGAGAGTAATCTTTTTCTTGTTGTACTGGTATGCCGAAACGACTTTTATCCTCTTGTTTCACATTACTCCCCTTTAATGAAATACAAGTCACGCGGTGCTCATGTGGACATAGCAGCGCCTACACTAAGCGAATTGGCGCAGATTATTAAGCTGCCTGCCGTAGCCGCTGGTCTAGAATGGGAGTGGGATGAAATCACGAATGCGTCGGTTGACGACATCATCCTGGCTGATGCGGCCAAGGAGCCTAATTGTTTACCCTTGCTACAATACACACTTCAAGAAATGTATTTACAGCGTCACCACAATACATTGCAAATTGACACCTACAAGAGACTGGGTGGTATAGAGGGTGCGATAGGCTATAAGGCGGAAGTGTTGTTTAACGCCCTAACCAAAAAGGTACAGGACGCTTTCGATTCAGTAATGCCACTGCTGGTAACACTAACCGAAGAAGGCAAAAACTTAACAAGTAAAAGCGCAAACTGGGACGCTCTTTCAACTGACGCTGAGCGAGAGTTTGTAAAGCAAATGGTGGATAACCGCTTGTTTGTTTCTTACCTGAACCAAGGTAGTGCCAACTTTAGGGTAGCGCATGAAGCAGTGCTGCGAAAATGGGAGCGCGTGCAGCAATGGATTAGCCAACATCAATCTACTCTGGCCACTAAATCGAGCCTTTCTAAACAGGCTGAACTTTGGCTATCAGACGAAAAAAGCAACGCCTACCTGCTTGCAGAGGGTAAGCCACTGGTGAATGCCCTGGCGCTAAAAGAAAGTACTCACATACGTCTATCTGAAAACGAAGAGCTACTTATACAGGCTTCATCACGAAAAGCTAAACAAAAGCGATTGTTTAAGGGCGTGACGGTAGCGCTGTTAGCATGCCTAACTCTTGTGTCGTTTGCCGCCATGTTAAGCAGCCAGCAATCACAAAAACTTGCTGAACGAAAACGGATTGAAGCTGAAAACCTAATGGGTTTTATGATTGGCGATTTTGCTGACAAGCTCAGAAGTGTTAAACGCATGGATTTGCTCGAAGGTATTAGTGAGCAAGCATTAGCTTATGTTGAAGCTGCACAAGAAAAGGAATCAGGTTGGTTTGGCTCAATCGGTCAAGAGCCAAGTTTTGAGTTGCGTTTTCAGCATGCCCTTTCGCTGCAGGCTATGGCAGAAGTGCGCTATTACCGGGATGACCCTGACACAGCCAGACAGTTATATGAGCAAGCGGATAAAGGTTTGAGTGCACTGCTAGAAGCACAGCCTAACAATTTCGAACTCTTGAAAGCTGCAGGGGCAAATGCATTTTGGTTGGGGAACATCGCATTTGAAGCTCATAACTTGAATTTAGCTGGCGAACAATTAAAGCGTTATTTAGCGTTTAGTGAACGAATGCTTGCACTGGAACCCGATAATGATATCGCACTAATGGAGGTCAGCTATGCGACGAACTCTATGGGGAGCCTGGCCTTTCGTCAATTGAATTTTGCTAAGGCGTTGTCTTATTTTGAGTCGTCTTTAGCTTACAAGCAGCAGATACTTGAAAACTCAGGAGAATCAGTTTCCTCAATTACAGCAGTAGCAGATACTTATTCATGGATTGCCTCTACACTCATAAACCAAGGGAGTATTAGGGACGCGATAGGAATACTCGAAGCCGCTGAGGAGTTATTGTCAAAACAACTATTCTCTACTCCCGGAAACGCCACCATTATAGAAAACCTTAGTTTTGTGAAGGTGAACATTGCCGAAAGTTGCATGTTTACTAGTAATATGACCGAGTCTGTAAAAAAGCTTAAAGAAGCGCACAGCTTGCTGACGGACATTCTTGCGCAAGATCCTGAAAACAGTGTTTGGAAGACTCAGCATTTAAATATAAGAACGTTGTTGAATTATTATCAATTACAAACTTCTTTTACTAGAAGCCAAAAGGAACTTAGTTTAACTGTAGATATTGATGAAATTTTGGACGAAAGTTCTTTGGTGAGTGCGAAAGCCAATGCAACACATTTATTTCAAGATCTAGGAAGATGGGAAGTGAGTGAGAAGCTTCTAGTCTCATTAGAAGACACAGGTTTTATTTCGGAAAATATACGTGCTGCTGTTCATGCTAAAACGCTAAACACCGAGAACCTGAAAACATATATTCCTTATCAACTAGCTAATATTCGCCAATCACTACACAAAAACAGAGAAGATATAAATGCTATAAAAGCCAAATGTGAAGACCTTTATACGCTTGTAAATACCGTCATCCATGAGAGTCAGCATCCACTGTATTTACAAGCGTATGTATTTTCGGGCTACTGTTTAAATAAGCAAAATACAGTAAGTGACCAACGTGCGCAGCTTGCTCGAATGAAAGTACCGCTGCCACACTACTTTTCCATCATCAATAAGGAATTGATAAATGACAACACCACCCAACTATGAATACAGTGTTACTGTTAGCGCAGAAGGAACGTTCACCATAACACCAGAGGGCAATGCGCCAGAATCGCCCATTAAAGTAACTGTACCTAACACTACCATTACCTATACCCTCACACCAGATACCGCAGCAGCCATGGTTTTTTTAGCACCAGAAATATCCAATGACCCTGAGGGAGACCTAACTTGGGAAATTGTGGATGCCGGTAGAGGCATTGTGATCACCGATTCAGACGCTGACGAAGAAGACAGCATTTGCGTAAAGCTGGTGACGGGTTTTATCAGTCCAGATCCACAAATTCAAAATAGACCTACAACATAGTTAGAACATATCAGTCGAACATCTTAATGACATTCAACTGTCAATGTTCAGACACGCAGACCTTGGCGGCTTACGTATTTTCTCTAATTGAAGAAATAATCTTATGCTATTAAAAAAACGCCGAGAAAATGATCTCGGCGTTTTTTAATGCATTTCTACAAATAACAAATTTGATCACGCCCTTTCGACTTGGCTTGATATAATAACGCATCTGCGGCATGCAGCAGTGCATCACTCGTGTCATATCTATGACTTTCCTGCGTCGCTACCCCCATACTGACCGTTAACCCAACACTGGACATCAGGGCAAAATGCTTCGCACTTAACTGTGCCAAGTGACGCTTAATACGTATTGCTAAAAGCTGTGCGGTTTGAGCAGAACAATTCGGCAATATTAATGCAAATTCTTCACCGCCATAACGAGCGGCCAAGGTGTTTCTATTGGGTAAGCTTAAATTCAGTGTCTCCCCAATTCGTTTTAAACATCTGTCTCCTACAATATGACCATACTCGTCGTTAAAGCGTTTAAAGTGGTCAATATCAATGAAGATAATACTTAACGGCAAATCATCTTCTTCACAAATGGTCCATTGCTGAGACAAATAATCCGCAAATTTGTGTCGATTTGCTAAGCCTGTTAAAAAATCTGTTTCTGCTTTACGCTTCAGCGACGAGTACTCCGCTTTGTGCACTGTGAGGTCGCGTAATATACAAAGAAACAAGGCACTGTCAGCACAGAGCTCTTGTGGCAATGACGATAGCGTAAGTTCAACACTAACAACGCCATGAGAAGGCCCTAAGCGACATACAGTTACTTCTAAAGGAGGAGTATTAATAATTTCACTGGACGCTTTGTCCAGACAATGAATGATCTGGCTTTGCGACCGCCCAGTTTCGTCACGCAAGAAAGCGAGTAAGTTTTCCCCGGCTAGCTGGTCTTTTTTACCATCGAACAACAAGGCCGCCTGTGAGTTGAGCATTTCAATATTGCCATTGATATCTAAAACCATAACGGCTTCGTTGATGAAATTGAGCATGGTGGCCAATGAACTGTCTTTATAAAAACCAACGTGGTCACTTGTGTGCTGAAAAGGTGTGTTGTTTTTGATCATAGCTGCATACATCTTGTTATACCTAGAACAGGAGTTTTGATGTATACAGAATAGAAAATTCTCTAATGAATTAACTTCTGGTTACCTTCCGATTTAACCCTTTGTTTTAATAAACTATTTTAAATAAGGCAAGGTTTAATTCAGACTTATTCATTGCTAGTTTGCATCTGCTCAATGACCGTATCACTATCGGATAACGCAAAGAGCGTTGTTAGCTTATTGAATAATTCTACTTTTCGACCACTCATATTTGAAATGGCAAAAAATGTAGGAATGTTGCGACGCATTGACACTGCGAGTTCACTTATATTATCAGGTACTCTTTCAATGTGATAACGATAGGGCGCCTCATACGTTGCTAAATGTGTTGTTCGGCCAAATTGAAAAAGTTGAATTGCATCAGTACTGTTTGGCATATCGAAAAAGGTATAACCCTGCTGTTCGAGTTCTTGTCTTAAGCCAACATAATCGTAGCCCCTGATGGCTGCTACGGTTTTTTCTCCATTTAACCCAGAGTTTGTCATTAAAACGAGTGAAAGGTAACTAAAAGGTTTTCCAACAAATGTAACATTATTGTCTAACGCCTTCGTTCCTTTAACATTAACGGTAATGTCAATTTCACCTTTACGAACACGCTCAAAAAGGCGAGCCGGGGGCGGACATTCTATTTCTACTTTGTACCCTGCAAGTTCAAGTATTGCGCGTGAAATAGTTACAGCTTCTCCATGACAGCTAACACCTTCACTATCTTTAATAACAAGGGGCGGAAACTCAACAACACCAAGCACTACTGTATTGTCTTGCGTAAATTCTTTATCTTGTGAGTAAGAAAGACTTGTTAACAAACACAAGAAAACAGCGATACTACATTTTAGAAACATTTATCAACACTATCTAAATAAGATGAACACATTTGTTGTTATTTATACTTTATATAGAAACTAGTGAACAAAAGATAGTTGAGCAAGGAAGTTGCAGATATAAGTAAGTATGAATTGCTTTACGTATGGTTAGAAAGCAAAAAACCCGCCGTAAGGCGGGTTTCTTTAATTAGGACCTGGCAGTGTCCTACTCTCACATGGGGAAGCCCCACACTACCATCGGCGCT
>CAYVST010000150.1:0-6538 GCA_964454185.1 uncultured Alteromonas sp. | reverse complement strand
CACACCGATACAGCATGTTGCAATAACTCTGAAGTACTATCAAATTCCGCTGCATTGGGAAAAGAAAAGCCTAAAAATCGCAACGCTTTCACTAGGTTTTCCTTTGGTGTTTCGTTATTTATCGGTGTAGCGCGATTTTGCTTACTAAGCTTTCTGCCAGGGGCAATAGCGGCAACAGGTACGTGACCATATTGCAAAGGGCTAAATTTAAGTGCGCGAAATACCGCTTGATGCAGCGGCGTTACATCAATAAGGTCACAGCCGCGAATAACATGAGTAACGTTCTGAAACACATCATCTAACACCACAACCAAATTGTAAGAAAAGAGCCCGTCTCGGCGTTTAAGCACCACATCTTCAGCTGAGGTGTCCGTCGGCGCTACGTCAACGCTCTCCATAATGAGGTCTTCAAACCCTTGAAGTGCATAGTCTAGTTTGAGCCTTACCGCGGTGTCTGGCGTGTGTATTGTTAAGTTTTTAGTTCTGCAAACACCGCTGTATCGACCACCCATTGATTTTATTTGCTTTCGTGTGCAGGTACAAAAATACGCACGCTGTTGCACAATGAGTTCGTTAAGCATAGCTTGGTAGCGCGAATGCTGCTGGCTTTGATAAATGACTTCGTCATCCCACAATAAACTGTGTTTTTCTAGTGACAAGAGAATGTCAGCATCGATTCCCTCTATGCAACGAGGCTCGTCAATGTCTTCCATTCTTACCAGCCATTTTCCATCGTGACGTTTTGCGTCTAGGTAGCTCGCTACGGCGGTAATCAATGAACCGAAGTGAAGTTGGCCTGAAGGTGAGGGAGCAAAGCGCCCTACATAGTTTCTATGCATAATAACAAAAAGCCCCATCGTTTCGGGATGAGGCTTTCAAATCTACGCTATCAAAGTACGTTGCGCTTAGCCTTGAAGTTGCTTTTCTTTGATTTCAGCCATTGTCTTACAATCGATGCAAAGGTCAGCTGTAGGACGCGCTTCTAAGCGACGAATACCAATTTCGATTCCACAAGAATCGCAAAAACCAAAATCGTCTTCTTCGATGCGCTTAAGCGTTTTTTCAATTTTCTTAATTAGTTTACGCTCGCGGTCACGCGTTCGTAGCTCTAAGCTGAATTCTTCTTCTTGCGCGGCGCGATCCACAGGGTCAGGGAAGTTTGCTGCTTCATCCTTCATGTGAGTTACCGTGCGGTCAACTTCTTCGCGAAGCTGGTTACGCCATGCTTTAAGCAAAAGACGGAAGTGCTCCATTTGGGGCTCGCCCATGTACTCTTCGTCTGGTTTTGCTTCATATGGCTGCAAACCTGCCAGCGCTAATAGTCCTAGGGATTTAGTTTCTTTTCCTGTCGGCATATGCCACATCTCCTACACTACGACATCCATCTTGTCCTGATTGGACCGATATCTATATCAGACTCCACAGCTTCAGGCAATTAATCGTGTCTATGTAATTATTATGCTGGTAATTAGTGTCTGTTGAATTTTTGCTGTATTTCAAACACAGAAAAGGTCAACAGACACTAACTCATTTACTCAAGCCTCTCGGCTTCCAGCTAACGCAATCAATGCGTTCTCCCAATAAAACAAGGCGCAAATATGGCGTCGAAATGAAAAAAATCAACCTATTTTTTACAAAATAACTGGGAGTGTTTGATTTAAAATAAGTTTTTGTTCATCAATTGTACAGCTTGCTGCTAACACCTGTACGCCTGCTTGTTCGGCTGCTTTTACGCTTTGTGCGTACGCTGGATCAATATGTGATGCAATGCGAACGCTATCAATGGCGGTATGTTGAACACAAAACAGCAAATTCGTTTGTATACCAGTTTGTGCTAATCGTGCAAGTTCAAGGCAGTGTTTGGCCCCTCGTTGTGTTACCGCATCAGGAAAAAATCCGTGATTCCCATCAGCCAGTGTGACTGACTTGACCTCCATATAGGCAACATCGCTGCCGCGCGTTAGTGCAAAATCAAACCGACTGTTTGCCGTAGGCGGTGTTACTTCTGCTTTCCAAGAATCAATATCATTAAATTCACTAAGCATCTTGTTATTGAGTGCTTCTGCCACCAATTTATTAGCATTGTTTGTGTTAATACCAATAAAATGACCGTCAAACGTTTTTGCTAATTCCCAGGTATATTTGAGTTTTCGTTTGGGGTTGGTTGATTCGCTTAGAAAAACGGTAAACCCGGGCTCTGCACAGCCTGTCATTGCCCCGGTATTCGGGCAATGCGCTGTGACTATGCTGCCGTCAGGCAGTGCTACATCGGCTAAAAATCGTTTGTATCTTTTTACGAGCGTGCCGCGTATGAGTGAAGATGAAAATTCCATAATTCCGCTGAGCCGTGAGAATAAACGCGAAGAATAGCAGACATTTATACAACGCAGAAACTTGCTATAACAGATTTAAGACAGAAGGAAATTACTCTAATGGCAACATTCACCGTTAGTCTATCGACAGAAAACGCAAAAGGCGTTTGGGGCGAAGGGGCAAAACTTTCATTTACCGAAGCTGGCGCAATTATTCACCTGCCCGATACATCGCTAAATGAGCGGGTTATCCAACAGGCTGCCCGAAAGCTTGATGGCTTAAATTTGCAAACTGTTGCACTTGTTGGTCAGTGGCATAAAGAGCAGCAATGGGCATTTGCGCTAAGCTTCACTCGCGCACGCAAACCTAGTGCTATTGAATGGGCTGATAACGAAGACAAAGCAACGCTTGAGCAAGAATATGCTGCGTTATTATTTACGCGTCAGTTGGTGAATGACACACCCGAAGACCTAAGCCCTGAAACCTTGGCAAATCGCGCTGCGCAATGGATCTTATCACTGGGCGGCGACAAGGTGTCGTATACCATGACGGTAGGGGAAGACCTAAAAGAGCAAGGTTGGATTGGTATTTACAACGTAGGTCGTGGTAGTGAGCGCCCACCAGCGATGCTGGTGCTTGACTATAACCCTACCGGTAATAACGATGCGCCAGTAGACGCTGTGCTTGTTGGAAAAGGTATTACTTTTGATAGTGGTGGTTACAGCATTAAATCAAGCGAGGGTATGCTTGATATGAAATGTGATATGGGCGGAGCGGCTACAGTCACTGGCGCGCTAGGTCTTGCTATTACTCAAGGAATTCAGAAACGAATTCAGCTCATCTTATGCTGTGCTGAAAACCTCATCAGCGGCCACGCCTACAAGCTAGGTGACGTGCTCACTTACAAAAATGGCGTTACTGTTGAAGTCGTGAATACCGATGCAGAAGGCCGCTTAGTCTTAGCCGATGGCCTAATGGCTGCTACTGATACAGGTGCGCCGCTTATTATCGATGCAGCAACATTGACTGGCGCCGCTGTTGTGGCACTTGGTTCTGATTATCATGGCGTGTTCTCCCTCGATGAAAATGCACAAGCACAAATGCTTGCAGCTGCAAAAGCTGAGAACGAACGTTTTTGGCCGTTGCCGCTTGAGTCCTTTCACGCCGAACGTTGCCCGTCAGCATTTGCGGATACGGCAAATAGTCGACCAATGAAAGGTGGCGGCGGTGGTGGTGCGTCAAATGCTGCTGGTTTCTTGTCACGTTTTGTTAAGCATGAAGGGTGGGTGCACTTAGATCTTGCCGCGGCTTACCATGGCGGTGCAACCGCAGAAATGCCGGTTGGCGCTACTGCGAAAGGCATTCGTTCTATCGCGCGTATGCTCAAAGACTTTTCAGCCTCCTAGTTTAGGCGCATAAGAAAAAGGCACAATTATTGGATTGTGCCTTTTCTCAATTCTGTACGGTTTTACAAGCGCCGAATGCGCTTTAAATACCTCCGAGGCGCTCAGCTAATTGCTTGTAGCGCTCTACATCACCGCTGTCAAAAAGTGGGTTGCCATCGGTATCTTTTTCTTTCGACACTAAAAGGCTTTCTCTTTCTAAACGTTCAACGCGAACTTCTTGCACACCTAGATACGCAGCTACCTCTTTAACTGTCATCAAACTCATTGTATTTATCCACTTGTTATTTTTTGGTTATTTTTCTTGAAGTTAATATTACGAACAAAATGCCGTAACGTCTCATTACATCAAAAGCTCTGAAGTTAAGACATTATCCAAAAGGTGTAGATAGTCAATATTCTTCGTCGAAAAAAAAGAACACTCTCCATCTTTCCTCTATTATTTAAGCGTAAATTTTATATTTTTCGAATATTTTTTACTTATAGAGCGACATAGGTGTTTTTAAGCGAGCTAGCTTAGTTTACCATTGCGCGCCATTACCACCCTGCATTTTTTCACACACTGGAGAGCCACTTTTATGGATACTTGGTCTGCGGCAATCATGCTTTTTTTGATCATGGATCCGCTTGGCAACTTACCTGTGTTTATGTCGGTGTTAAAATCAATCGAGCCAAAGCGTCGTCAATTCATTATGATTCGCGAGTTGCTTTTTGCGCTAGGGATCCTGTTTCTCTTTCTCTTCAGCGGACAGTCTGTTTTAAATTTTTTGAACGTTGAACAAGAGACGGTTAGCATTGCAGGCGGAATTATTCTTTTTCTGATCGCGCTTAAAATGATTTTTCCTTCGTCGGGAAATCCAAGCGGATTAGCTGTAGGCGAAGAGCCTTTCCTAGTGCCATTGGCCATCCCTATGATTGCAGGGCCTTCGACGCTTGCTGCACTTATTCTGTTAGCTAATCAAGCACCCGATAGAATGGCAGACTGGTCCATTGCCTTAGCCGCTTCGTGGTCAATAAGCGCAGTCATATTGATGTTTTCCAACGTTTTTCACAAAATACTTGGTGAGCGTGGATTGGTTGCAATGGAACGCTTAATGGGGATGATCCTTGTCATGATTGCTATTCAAATGTTGTTGGATGGCGTTTCTCAATACTTTATGCATGCCACCGGAGCACAATAAATGGCAAAGCAAAAACTGAATACTTTTGGACGCGTGCGAGCGCTTGAAGGCTGGAAGGCCGTTGCTTTTGGTGCTGCGCTGCTAGAGAGGATGTTGCCAAACTACGCCTTGTTCTGTGAAGTAACAGAAACAGGTGATGCCACCGCGCTTCGAAATTGTTTGAATTTGGTGTGGGAATCACTCAAGTCACCTAAAAGTAAATTCAATGTGGCGGTGCAACTTGAAAAAGTAGAAGTCGCAACCCCTGACACAAGCGAATTTGACAACTATGGTGTGTATCCCGCTATTGATGCAGCAATTGGTTTGGCTGGCCTGTTGAACTTGGTTGCAGGGGACGATCCACAAGGCGCTGTGGTAATTAGTAAGTTATCGCAAGGCAGTGTCGAGGCGTACTTGCTTGCAACTGAAGAAGCCACAGACGAGGATGTCAAAGGGCATCCATTAATGGCATTTGAAGTTGAAGTGCAAAATGAGCTTCTTGACTATGTAGAGCAAGCTAAATACCCAGCAAAAGCGTCAGATGAAATGAAAACGCTGGCACTGGAAGCTGGCATATCGAATATTGGCCTTGAACTACAGTAACGAGTGCTTATTCCGATACCTCGATTAGCATGTAGGCTAACGCGTTGGTGCGCTTTTCCTTTATTATTTGCCAATTGTCAGGCAGTGGCGGGGTGGTTAACGAACTTTCGTGTTCAAGATAGATTACGCTCCCCGTCTTCACGCAATTAGTTAAGGCTTTTAGGGTAGGTTCGACCAGACCTTTGTTAAATGGCGGATCGACAAAAACAATATCATAGGCGTTAGCCGATAGCGCACCGATAACTTCAAGCGCATTCGCATTATGCACGGTAGCTGAAGAAACGTCGTCGGGCTGTAAAGTAGCTAAGTTAGTACGCAATTGTGCCGCAGCGCTTTTGTTCAGTTCAATAAAATCGCAGTGCGATGCATAGCGTGATAATGCTTCAAGTCCCAACCCCCCAGAGCCCGCGAAAACGTCTAGGCATCGCGCACCGTTTACATAGGGCATTAACCAATTAAACAGCGTTTCCTTATTTCGGTCTGTGGTGGGGCGAAGCCCCAGTGCGTCCAAAACGGGTAGCTTTCGACCTCGCCATTGCCCGCCGATAATACGAATCTGACCCGCTTGGATATTTCGTTGTCCATTAGCATTTTTGGCTGAATGACGTTTTTTTGCAGAAGATGGTGCCCGAGAAGGGCGAGAAACTCGCTTCATAGTGGCTGACAATGGTATCATGCGTTCATACAATTGGCGGCAAGTGTAGCCGAATTTGCTCAGAATTTATAAGGATTTGTCCTAACAATGTCGAAACTTTTTGGCTGGTTCAGCAAGAACAAAAAAGCAGAGAAAGAAAAAGCCCAGCAGGCTCAAGAGCTGGCACAACAGCAAGCGGCAGAAAAAGCTGCCGCAGAAAAGCTAGCGCAAGAGCAGCAGGCGGCGGAAGCAGAAGCGAAGGCGCAGGCCGAGGAAGCGGAGCGCGCGAGAGCGCAAGCGGAAGCCAAAGCACAGGCCGAAGAAGCAGCGCGCGTTAGGGCGCAAGCAGAAGCGGAAGCCAAAGCGCAGGCCGAGGAAGCGGAGCGTGCTAGAGCGCAAGCAGAAGCAGAAGCTAAGGCGCAGGC
>CAYVST010000149.1:0-6630 GCA_964454185.1 uncultured Alteromonas sp. | reverse complement strand
AAAAAAGAACTAAAAGCCTTAAAGAAACAAACTTTAGCGTCGAAGCTCGACAAAGGCGCGCGCACTGACGATGTTGAAGAAGAAACGTTTTCATTTGCCGATGCGATGCAAGGTGTAAAGCCATTAAGGCAAGACAAGGTCGAGCCAGATAAACAAGTTGAGCTTTTCAACAAGCGCCAGCAAGCGTCTACCAAGCACCTAAAAAACAGCAAGCAACTTGCCGCTTCATTTAGTTTTTCAGATATGTACCAAGCTGCGCTGCCGCAAGAGGGCCCCATGCGTTACTGCCGAGAAGGTGAATCGACGCACATTGTTAAGCAGCTTAGGCGCGGTGACTATTCACCTGAGATGATGCTAGACCTTCACGGTCTTACGCGAGAAATGGCAAAAGCAGAGTTAGCCGCACTTATTCATTCTGCCAGAAAGGAATTAATAGATTGTGTCAGTGTTATGCACGGCTATGGACAAGGCGTTCTAAAAGCCGCCCTGCCTCATTATTTGGTTCAACACCCGCACGTAAGGGCCTTTCATCAAGCACCGCTTGAATATGGCGGTCAAGCCGCATTGCTAGTGCTTTTGGACGTACCGCTTCAAAACAACAAACGCTAGTACAGGGCATGTATGCCGTGTTTACTTTTGTTCGTCTGCGCTATTGTGCATAAACAAATAGGTGTAATACATCATCATGCCTACAATAATGCCTATACCTAATAATGAGCCCCACACCACTGGATCTTTAATCATTGTCCACAACATAATTGTTCTCCTCGTTAACTACGTTAATCATAGAGGAGATGCACAACAGCGATTATGATCCAGATCAATACAAAAAAGCCCTAAAACCCCCTTATAACCGCTGTTTGATCTAGGTCAACAGAGTATGGAAATTTGAAGGCTTCTATGTAGATGTAAGATAGGCTATGAATGCAAAAAGTGGCTATAGGTATCTAAAATAGCCGGACGCTCCCAATGGAGAAAGTGCCCCGTATCAGGAACGAGTTTATAGACACAGTTAGGTATTTTTGTCACTGCAGCTCGAATGCCGTCATGATCTAAAATAGCATCCTGTTCACCACATATCACCAACGTTCTCGCTGTAATGTGACTCAAATTAATCAGGTTGCTGATATCTCGACTAGCTTTAACAAACTCACAGTGCTCATAGAAGTTGAGCAACTCTTGCTCATCCATATTCGCAAACTGTTCTACCATTTGCTGTTTCTGTGACTGCGGAATATATTGGCCAAAGGTGTCAATCATAAGTGGCGCTATGCGTGATACTTTTCCCTGTTTAAACAGGTTCTGTCCTTTTTGAATAAGATTTAAAATCGTGTCATTTGTTGATACTCCAAAGCTACCAAGTATCATTTTTTCAACTTTTTCTGGATACTTAGCGGCTACATAAGCTGCAAGAATAGTCCCCCAAGAAGCCGCTGCTAATGTTACCGTCTTAGATTTTGCAGTATCGGCCATAACATCAAGCAATACCTGCTGCTGCTCTTCAAATGATACCTGTGGCGCACCTGATAAAATTTCAGCTCTTCCCGTTCCCGGCAAGTCGAAAACCACAATAGAATGTGTCGGTACTAAGTGCTTTACAAAGCTCCGCCACACCGCCATGGTCTGCTTCGCGCCACTGATACACACTATGGTATCGGGCATATCGCCATATACTCTGTAAGGTATATAAAACCGTCCAGACGTCACGCCGCCTTTTATGATGCGCATACTACATCCTCATTCTTTTATTAGATTTTTTATTAATGCTTCCGTGTCAACTATGGGGTCTTTGCCAAACCATATTGACCACAAGGCATCTGCTAGGTCAGCATTTTGTGTTTCTACAATGACATCGTCATTAAACGATACTTTCAGTTGTTCTTTTGATAAGCGAGATATGGCCAATATTGAATGCTTTTCAACGTCATCATCAAACCCTTTTGACAGCTGCGCAATTTCTTTTTTGATAAGCAACAAGTCTTTTTCGGCATTATTTCGTTCTATGCCATCTATCAAGGCCTCCTCAATTTGCTGTCGAGAAACATCACGCAAAAACGTCAGCTCAACACGCTGTTTTACCTCAGCTTTTTCGATAAGTGTAATGATTTCGTTCTTGTGCTGCGGACTATCGTAAGGCCAGTCAACGAAATGACTTATTTTGTAGATGTCAAAAAAGAAGAGTTTTCGAGTTGTACTGCCACTAAGCACAAGGGGCTTTTGACTGAGCGCTAGTTTATCAATATCAGTTGTTTTGCTAGTGTCGGCGGCTGCATCAGCGCAAACCAGAACATAACAAATACCAAGTGTAGTGATAGCGTTTCGAAAAGAAAAAAACACGTAAGAAAACTCGAGATAGTAGATAACTATACACTACGTGCTTTAGCGAGGGATAAAAAGCGTTTTAATGATATTTTAACAAATCAGGCAGATTGGACATATTGGTTTATGTTGCCCCTTCGTCACAATTTGCATTACACAATGGCGTTAAACTCAAATAAAAGTGACCATTTCAGGATTAAAAAAAATTTTTTGAAAATATTTATTGCAAATAATTCTCATTTGCAATATCTTGTAAATGCCTGTTCGACGTTGGGTAAAAAACGGTCTTGGCTTAGCGTCGCTGAGGGATAGACGCCCGTCTATCCCTCATTTTTTTCAAACACCACTCTTACACACAACCCTTTGTCTTGTCGGTTTTGAATAACTAAATGCCCCCTATGTGCGTCCGTTATTTCACGACATAATGCTAGCCCAAGCCCACTACCGGTGGCTTTAGTCGAGTAAAAAGGTACGAGTGCATTGGCCATCACACTCTCTGACATGCCTTTCCCTCTATCCAGCACCTCGATAACAACTTGCGATGGGCTGTTATAGATGGCAAGTTCAATATGCTCAGCATCACCACCCGATTCATGGGCGTTTTTCAACAAATTAATCAAAAGCTGTTCTAGCTGAACTGAATCAGCCTGCAACTCGACCGGCTCTGGCATAGTTAGTTTGAATGAGAATTGCTGTTTCAACTGCGCCAGCACATCGTTCCAATCAATCGTGTCGAGAACTGGCGAAGGAAGCTTGGCAAACTTTCCATAACCTTGAACGAATTGGTTCAAATGCGCTATTCGCTCTTCAATTGTCTGAAAAACCCTGACCAGACGGGGGTCTGAGTTTTGGTTCCCAACTATCTTGCCACTATGGAGAAGACTCGATATAGGGCCTAACGAATTATTGAGTTCGTGACTGATAACACGAATCACCTTTTTCCATACAGACACTTCCTGACGATTGAGTTCCCGTGTCATTTGCTTAAGTATGAATAGACGGTGTGGTTGGTTGTTCAACAAGAAAGTGCCTTTAGCGATATGCCATGTTTCCACGCCCTTTTCTTCAAGCGGCAGTGTAAACAAGCCCTCTTTGTTGTCTCCCATCATTTCACTCAGTGCTACAGGCTTGTCTTTGAGCAGTACATCGAGTGAGTCTCCCTCTAAACGATGGGTGGCATTGAAAAAGTGCCGGGCTTGATAGTTACTAAAGACAATGCGGTTTTCATTATTTACAAGAAGCAATACATCTGGCGACGTTTGCAAAACTTTGTCTAACATGAGTTCGCGTTGGTGCAGCCACTGTTTCTCTTTTCGCAACGTATCGGCTGTAGTGTTAAACAGTGTACACAACTCGCCAAATTCGTCATCTGAGTGACAAGCGAGTGTTGATGAATATTCACCGTCTTTGAAATTTAGAAGGCCTACATGTAGTGCCTGCAAATGCTTATTAATGGGTTTAGTCAGCAAGTGAAAACAAAACCAACTCAGTCCTAGCGAGGCGAAAACAACGGTGACTTTGAGATACACCGATAACGTTGTCACGTATAGCAGCGGCGCAATGCCAAGTGCGGTAGATACCATTGCTGTTAATACAAGCTTGTGTCTAATACTTTTCACGATTTATAGTCTATATCGTATTTGTCTAGCCGGCGGTATAGCGCTTGTCGAGATAAACCAAAATGCTTAGCCACTTTTGCAATGACACCGTTATATGTTGCCAATGCGGATTCGATCTCAGACTGGCTAGGCTCCATTGATGTGATTCGAGGCGTTTGACCTTTCGCATCTTCGCTCGTTAGCCCAAATTCTTTCGCGTTTAAAATACCGTCTGGATGCAAGATTTCCACTCTGCGGCAGGCATTTTCAAGCTCTCTTACATTTCCTGGCCACGGGTGTTGGGTTATTGCTTGCTGGGCGGTTAAACTTAACTCTCGTCCAGGTAAGAAATGTTTCACCAACGCCAGCGCATCATCGCCGCGTTCACACAAAGGCGGCACATCAATTTCAATAACGTTTAACCTATAAAATAGGTCTTCACGAAATTCCCCTTTTGCAATATCGGCGGCTAAATCGGCGTTAGTGGCAGAAATTATCCTTACTTGAGTATGCTGCGTTTTTACAGACCCTAGCTTCTCAAATTCGCCGGTCTGTAATACACGCAGCAGTTTTACCTGACCAGACAATGGCAAATTACCAATTTCGTCTAAAAAGAGGGTTCCCCCATTGGCGGCCTCAAAGCGCCCTATTCGACTTTTATTTGCGCTGGTAAACGCGCCAGCTTCTGCCCCGAACAATTCTGCCTCGATAAGTTCTTGCGGAAGTGCGCCCGCGTTGACTTTAACAAAAGGCGCTTGATTTAGAGGCGATTGGCACTGGATTAACTCCGCGATTTTTTCCTTGCCGCTACCGTTAGGCCCTGTAATAAGCACAGGAACATCCGATCTTGCCACTTGTATTGCCATATCAACCACGCGCTGCATCGCAGCACTTTCATACACCAGCCCCACGTTTTGTGCTGCTTCTTTGGCACTTCCAAACACATTAGCATGTTGCTGCAACGCTTTGTTTTTTGTGTTGGCTTCTCCCAGCGCAATAAGATTATTCACCGTGGTAACAAGCTTAGTATCATCCCATGGCTTGGGAATATAGTCTGCTGCACCCGCTTTGACTAAAGACACAGCCTGTTCAAGCTCTGTCCACGCTGTGATCAAAATAATGGGAAGTAACGGGTTAAGACTTCGAAGGTCCGTAAACAGCGCTCTGCCTTCTTCTCCTGAGGTGGTATCAGCGCTAAAGTTCATGTCCTGAATAACCAGCGCTATCGATTGGTAATTGACAATTTGAAGCGCTTCTTGAGGAGAAGTGGCGGTGACTATATGGTATCCGTGGATCTCTAGCAGTAGCGACAGGGCTTCTAATACCGCCACATTGTCATCTACTATTAAAATTTTCGTCATTGAAATACGTATCCGTGTTGTTATTTTTATCGTTGTAACGCTTTTGTATTACTTGTAGAAGCGCCGAACCAGCCTTAAAAGCCATTAAAGCAAGTTAGGCGCCTGAACGCTTTAGATACTTCTGGTCGCAATACTCGGTGAAATATTTGCAGCGCGCACCGCAGGCACAACAACCGCCAATAAACTCATCACCAAAATAAATAGCGCTGTGACTATCACATATTCAATTTCCAGTGCATCTATTGAATAGGCTTGCATTAGCACTCGGCCTAAGAAAATAGCGGCGATACTTCCAATCACCAGACCCACTGTACATATCATTGCATTTTCCACCAAGAAGTATCTCACGATGGCAGATTTTCTTGCACCTAATGCGCGTCGTGTGCCAATTTGTTTGGTGCGCTTACTGATATTAAATTGAGTGAGCCCAAAGATGCCAAGCGCAGTGACCAACACCAATATCACGACCAGCACGATAAGCATACGCATCATCAACACATCAGTCGAATCATAAGCATCTTTACTCTCGTCAAGGCCATCAACGTTGATGACTACCCTTTTATCATAAGCTTGGAGCATTTTATCTTCTATCAGTTTCATGACATTGGTTCGCTCGCTCGCCTCCGTTCTTACCAGATAGTGCTGATAGTTTTGCGCATTAATGAATGGAATAATGCCGGTTGTATTGCTGTCATCTGCGCGCGGCCATGCACTTTCCATTAAGTCGACAATGCCAATAATTTCAAGGGCTCTTCCATCAACATACAGTGAGCGTCCAAGAGCCGGTTCGTCATCAAACATACTTTGCGCCAGCGCTTTTGACACAATGATGGTGTTAGGCCCGTTGTCATGAAAGCTATCGCTAATCATGATTTCTTCAGGCCTGAAGTTGCGCCCTTCAATCAGCTCTACACCGAACGTATCAAGCGCATTTTCATCACCATAGAAGTACATCAATCTCCCCTGCTTTGACTTTTCAGGACGAGGCTTGAGCCTTATTGATGTAGACGAGCCTCCCCCTGAGAGCGGCACAGCTTGTGTCATTGTTGCGTTTATTACACCTGGGATATTGCGTATCATGGCTTCATCCCGTTCCGCCTGCTGCTTTAAGTCAATGTCTTTGCCAAAGGTCATCACTGTGAAGCTAAAAATTTCTTGCTGTGGAAAGCCAGTATCTTCGCGCAGGTAAGAAAGGTTGTCATTTATCATAAACGCCGCGTTACTCACTATTGCTGTCGTAAGAGCTATCTGCAAAAAAAGTAAAATAGCCCCTACTTTTGAACGAAGTAGCGCACTGAATATGGGTTTAATATCAAACATGTCGTGCCCTCCTATTGGCTTTTCAGATAGAT
>CAYVST010000148.1:0-6913 GCA_964454185.1 uncultured Alteromonas sp. | reverse complement strand
AATTAAGTTTAAGTTCTTTCGGAAAAGGCGAGCAGGATGCTCGCCTTTTTTCGTTTTTTGCGTTTCAAAAATTCGTTTGCCATACTCACTCACAGCTTTTGTTTCCCTGCGCGTCCATAAAAATCAGAAAAACGGACGATATCATCCTCACCTAAATATGCACCAGATTGAACTTCGATAATCTCGAGAGGTATTTTTCCTGGATTTTCAAGCGAATGAATGGCACCAATCGGGATATACACAGATTCGTTCTCAGTTATGAGACGTGTGCTTTTTTCTATAGTAACGCTGGCGCTACCAGACACGACTATCCAGTGCTCAGCGCGATGATGATGCATTTGAACCGATATCTTTTCGCCTGGCTTAACGGTGATGCGTTTCACCTGGAATCGTTCGCCTCTGTCAATGGCGTCGTAGCTTCCCCAGGGTCTATGTACTTCTCGGTGGAGTTCAAATTCTGGGCGTTTCTGAGCTTCAAGTTTTCTGACTACATTTCTGATGTTTTGAGTGTCACCTTTATGGGCAACCAACACCGCATCCTTGGTTTCCACTACGATAATATCTTCTAGACCAATAACGGTAACCAGGCGTTGATCAGCATCCACATAGCTGTTCTTTGTGTTTTCGAGAATGGTATCTCCCACGCATACATTGCCATGTTGGTCTTTATCAGCGGCTTCCCAAAGAGACGTCCAGCTGCCCACGTCACTCCAGTTTGCGTCAAGTGGCACCATCACAGCGCTATCTGTTTTCTCCATGACAGCATAATCGATAGAATCATCAGGGCACGTCGCAAAAATATCTTGGTCTACACGTACGAAATCCAAATCAGACGTTTCTTTTGCAATAGCGCGCTGGCAGACTTCGAGCATTTCGGAGCTATATTTGGCTAATTCTTCTAAATAACGACTTGCCTTGAACATAAACATGCCGCTATTCCAGAAGTAATTTCCTGATTCTACAAATTCTCTAGCCATTTCGGCCTCAGGCTTTTCTACAAATTGAGATACGTCGTAGCCGCCTTCAACTGACTTTCCTGATTTAATATAACCATATCCGGTATGCGGCTGGGTTGGCACAACGCCAAATGTCACAAGTTTACCAAGCTCTGCGAGTGCTTTGGCTTTTACTATTGACTGATGAAATGCCGGTTCATTCTTGATGAGGTGGTCTGCAGCAAGTACCAACAGCAAGGGATCTTCATTGTATTTTATAGCATGCAGTGCAGCGAGCGCTATAGCAGGCGCAGTATTGCGACCTACTGGTTCAAGTAAAATAGCATCGTGCTGAATATTTCGCTGTCTCAACTGTTCAGCTACAAGAAAACGATGTGCTTCATTACAAACAATGATGGGGATTTGTGGATTAAGGCCCTCTAGACGCTCTATGGTGTCCTGAAGCATTGTACTGTCAGAAGTTAAGGATAAAAATTGCTTGGGCAATGCTGCACGAGATTTTGGCCAAAGGCGGCTACCTGTGCCGCCTGCTAATACTACTGGTTTCATTCTGAAACCTTGCCTCTTTTATTAATAAGCGTTCTTATTGATAAAACCGTTAAATACGGTCATAAAAACGATTTTTATGTCAAACCAAATTGACCAACGATGAATGTAGTCTAAATCATATTCAACACGCTGCACCATTTTATTTGTTGTTTCAGTTTCACCGCGAAGACCATTGACTTGTGCCCACCCTGTTATACCAGGTTTTACTTTATGGCGTAGCATGTAGCCTGTGATGATCTTTCTATACTCTTCATTGTGCGCTACAGCATGAGGGCGGGGGCCAACAATAGACATACGCCCTTGCAATACATTAATAAATTGTGGCAATTCATCAAGTGAAGTTCGTCGTAAAAAACCGCCAATCTTAGTAAGACGGGCGTCATTCTTAGTTGCCTGCTTTACTACTGCGCCGTTATCCTGTGTTGTCATAGAACGAAACTTGTAAACAGTAATTTGTTTGCCATCGAGGCCATAACGTTTTTGTTTAAATATTACAGGCCCTTTCGATGTCAGTTTCACTGCCGCTGCAATACACATCATGGGAACAGCGATAAGCGCCAAAATTAACGTACTTAAAACCACATCTTCTATGCGCTTTAATACGTCGCTAGCACCTTGAAAGGGAGTGTCATAAACACTCAAAGCTTGCACATTGCCCACGGTCTGCCAACGGGCATTCAACAGGTTATACATAAAGAAATTCGGAATAACGTAGACGCTGGCCGTGGTATCGCTGCACTGCTCCAAAATAGCACGAATTCGGTTTTCTGCGCTCATAGGCAATGCGATGTAGATATAGTCGACTTCGTTGCGTTTGGCCATTTCGATAGCCGTATTAATGTTACCCAAGACCGAACCTTGTAGCTCAAAAGGAAGCCTTTCTGCTTCTCTGTCGTCGAAAATGCCGTTGAATCGAATACCGAGATGTTCATTTTGCTGTATCTGAAGTGCGACATTCGCGCCTAAGTGCGTTGCCCCTATAATGATAGAGCGCCGAGAGTTAAGACCACTCTTTCGAATTCTAAACAGAAACTTCCGCATAACGTAGCGCCACACAATCAGTACTACAAATGACGACGCAAACCACAACACTATTGCCGGTGGCGGCGTTTTTATCTCATCCACGAAGAAGTAACCGAATGTGAGAGTACCAAATATGCTCAACGCCCAGGTAATTGCTGCTGCACGAAGCATTTCTGGCGTACTGTGGCCACGCCAAGAGCGATACAACTCGACACCTTCAGCAGATATCTGAAAACAGATGACGTTGATAAAGAGCAGAATAAGACTCGTTGCATCAATATGCGCACCGTAGTAGGCCGCTGATGCGTAATAGAGCATGGTGACCAATGATAAGTCTACTAAACGATACATGGTCGAAAAGCTGCTTTGATTGCGAACTGCCAAACCACCCTTGGTGTTCGCTTCAACAGGGCGCGCCTTTATCGCCTTGTTAGTGTCTACTCTGTTGTCCATTGAAGTATCTCTAATAAATAATGAGGCCTTTAACTACAGCTAATGACTACTGAAAAATGCTGAGCTAATAAAGAAAGAAGAATTGTTAGAAAAATATAGGCAAAAACCATGCCTCAACAAGATAAGGATATAAATGTTAACTAAAATCTCTTACAAACTGTCGAGGCTTGCTTGCGCATACTCCGTTGCTCAACATAACGTAGTCAATCTACATTGTAATTTTATTACAAAACTCATCAGAGTTCTTCTGTTTTAGGCTATTTTTGTTGCGCTTGTCCCAACTTAGTTGTTTTAATACCCACAACAAATGCGATACCATATACATGAAAAGTGTTGAAAGACATATAGCTGAAATAATACATCATTATGCTTTTCCATTCTTAACTGAAACGTAGTCGCGCCGCGACACTGAGAGTGATACCCAACAAAAAAACAAAAATGCTGCCGAGCTTTTATACTCGCATGTCATGATATTGGGTGCCAAAAATAAGATATTTAAAGAAACGAACAAAGTGGGCACGACGATTGCTGGCTTTTCAATAACGATTAGAAATTACTTAGTGAACAATAAAATAGTTCACATGCGGTCTCTGAATGCGTTTTCCACATGCACAACGATGTTAACGTTGCACTGTTTTAACGCGAAGGCCACTAAAAGGAGCACACATGTTTAAAAGGACCCTCAGTATTTTTGCGCTGTCGGCGATTTGCGCCACACCTGCGCTATATGCACAGGAGTCTGGTCGAATTCAAGTTGGGCAATTTGATATTATCCCTACATTTGAGTCTTCGATGTCTTACGTAGGTAACGTGGCCTATGCTAGGGACGTTGACCCTAAGATTTACAGCTGGCGCGCTGTTCTTTCTCCTGAACTCATTGCCGCAACCCAACTAGACGGTAACCCCGTGCAGTTTGGATATCGTTTAGAGCGCGGCGTTTATTTTTCAAGTTCTCCTGACGATTATACGGACCACTTTTTCGAGGCGTCGGGTGAATTTGAGCTAAACAGTCGACATAGAATTAATGCTCAGGCTCAATATGAAGATGGACATGAAGACCGTGGTACGGGCTTTTCTTTGGGGCTAGGCAATACTTTAGATACCCCTGACCGCTATAAAAGCTCATATATCGGTGGCGAGTATATGTATGGCGCGGTGACTTCAGAGGGGCTATTAACGTTTAAAGCTGATCGATTAACATTAGATTACGATCGAAGCGAGCAAGCCTATCTTATTCGAGACCGAGTGAGAAACCGAGTCGGTGCTGAATTTGGCTATCGTATAGGCTCAGCAACCACTGCGGTTTTGGATGTTACGCAAACCTATATTCGCTATGACAACCAAACCGGAATTGAAACACGTGACAGTGATGAAATCCGTGTTTTGCTGGGATTAGAGTGGGAGACAACTGCTGCAACGACCGGTTTCGCTAAAGTTGGTTATAAAGAGAAAGACTTTAAAGCAGAAACACGAAGTACGTTTTATGGTACGGACTGGGCCGTTGGTGTGGAGTGGCAACCTTTAACATATACAACGTTCCGATTTTCGACCAATGCCGATACACGAGAGACGAATGGTGAAGGTAACTTTATTCGTGGTCGAGATTATTCTGCATCGTGGCGGCATGAATGGCTGGAGCGCTTGAGCTCTTCTGTGCGTATTAGTCGAGAAACAAATGAATATTTTATCGACGATGACACACTGGTTAATCGTGACGATACGTTAATGCGCTATGTGGCTTCTCTGAACTATCAAGCGCGCCGATACCTGAAGTTCAGGCTTTTCTATGATTTTGCAGACCGAGATAGTAACCGTGAAATAATCGGTTATGATAGGAACGTTGTCGGTATTTCTGCAGAGGTTACCCTGTGAAAAAGAAGTTAGTTAATGCGTTTGCTGCTTTTGTTTTGTCGTTGTGCTGTTTAAGTGCATTTGCTCAGCAAGGCAATTTAAGTATGAGCCAATACCAACTTGGCTCGGGTGACAGGATAAATATTAGCGTTTTTGGACAAGATGATTTGTCTATGGACGTGCGTCTGCCCGATGTTGGCACCATTAACTATCCTTTCTTGGGGGAAATTAAGCTAGTAGGTATGACCGCTGATGAAGTGGAGCGGCTAATCTACGATGGTTTGCTTGGTGATTACCTAATTAACCCTTCGGTGTCGGTGACAATCGTTGAGTATCGCCCATTCTTTATTGACGGCGAAGTTAAGCGCCCAGGTGGTTATCCATACCAGCCAGGGCTCTCTGTGAATAAGGCAGCTGCCTTAGCCGGTGGCTATACTGAGAGAGCAGCACGCGACAAGATAACAATTGTTCGTGAAAAAGACGGTAGAACGTTTGAATTTACGGTAACGGTCAGTGATATGATTCAGCCTGGCGACATCATTACCATTAATCAACGCTTCTTCTAACATCGTAACGTTTGGGTATAAAAATGGCAGTAAATAGCAGGGAAGAGCTACAGAATGGTATGTTCGAAAACGAAACCATCGACGTAGCCCACTATCTTGGAATTATTAAGCGTTATGCTTTTCGTATAATCTCACTTGCATTCGCATTTACCATTCTTGTGGCACTACTGGTAATGAGAATGACCCCGCTCTACACATCGACAACAACTATCTTAGTTGAAGCAGAAAAAGCTAATGTTGTTTCGATAGAAGAAGTATATGGGCTAGATACAAAGCGCAAAGACTACATGCAAACGCAGTTTGAAATTCTGCGGTCAAGGCAAATTGCCCAACGTACTGTTGAGAGTCTTAATTTATACGACAACGCTAACTTTATGCCTGAAGAAGATGAGTCAAGCGTTGCCGACAGTATAAAAGAGAAATTAGCTGAGCTTCTTCCATTCTTACCCCAAGAAGAAGATAAAGTCCTTTCCCCTGAAGAAGAGCTAGATGCCAAAAAGCGCAAGGCGACAGCGCTTTTGATGGAGGCGCTATCCATCAAAATGGTTGACAACACGCAGGTAATGAAAATCACCGTTACTACTGAGTCTCCAACACTGTCAGCCGAATTAGCTAATGCCGTAGCGGATGTATATATAGAAAACTACCTTCAAGCAAAGCTTGATATGACCGCAAAAGCAACGTCTTTTCTTACCGATAGTATTGAAGGGTTGAAGGAAAAGTTAGATATTGCAGAGCGCAATTTGGCGAGGTTCTACGAACAAAACCAAGTGGTCAATATTGACGGCGTTGTCGGTCTTGCATCAGATGAGCTTGAGCAGCTCAATAAACAGTTGCTCGATGCGCAAACGGCACTAAAGCTTAATGCGGTTATTTATGGGCAAACTCGTAATGATGTGTCGCTGGCTGATATTGCCCGATTACCTGAAGTACTAAATCACCCTACAATACGGGATGTACGCAGAGACGAAGCCAAAGCCATGACGCGTGTTAGTGAGTTAAGTAAAGTTTATGGCCCGAAACATCCAAGAATGATAGCGGCTGAAGCTGAGTTAAGCTCTATTCGCGAAACGCTGAGTGGGCAAGTGCGAGATCTTATTACTAGTATCACTACACAGTATGAAGTTTCAGAAAACCGAGTAGCGCAGCTTGAAGCAGAAGTTGAACAGGCAAAAGCGGAATTTCGTTCACTGTCGGCGTTAGACAATCAACGAAAGGGGTTACAGCGAGAAGTAGATATTAATCAGCAGCTGTACAATTCGTTCTTCACTCGTTTAAAGGAAACTGATGAATTAGGGGGCTTCGAGTCTGCTAATGCGAGAGTGCTCGATACGGCTTTGCCAAAGTACATACCCTCAGAGCCCAATAAAAAGCTCCTTATTGGTGCTGCGTTTGTGTTTAGCGTTGGTTTTGGTGTTTTCCTTGCCATTGCGATGGAAACATTAAACAGCGGCATACGTTCGGTTGAAGATGTTGAACGAAAGCTTGGCCAGAGAATGCTTGGTCTTATTCCTT
>CAYVST010000147.1:0-7228 GCA_964454185.1 uncultured Alteromonas sp. | reverse complement strand
AAAACCTACCTTGCGGAGCAGTATGCATTAAGTCAGCTGGCGATGCTTCAGCTAAGAGATGGCAACATGCATGCACCCGTAGCTCGCGACAGCGAGGAGAGTCAAAGTGAATAAGTCTTTTCGACATGTAGCATACATGGCGCTGGCTAGCACTATCTTTACAGGCTGCGCCTTTGCGCCTTTTGAAATGCAAAATGACAGTGTCGAAACATCGCAAAACGCCCTGGTAACGTCACTAGGTATTAAACGGGTAGTGGTTGATAAAACGCGGCTTGAGCCCGCGGCGTTGGATGAAATTCGCAATGGTTATGCTGACTTGGTTGGCCAGTTTTCTGATGAATCGCTCGCGCAGCAACTCGCCCTTCGCCTTGCCGACGTAGAGATGTTGCTAGCGGAAGAAAAACAGGTTGCACTTAATTCGAGTACGCCTGAGACGGCTTATCAAGACGCAATCAGCGCGTATCAACGTATTTTGGCTAAGTACCCGGATGAAGCTTCAAAAGAAGCAGTACTTTATCAATTGTCGCGTGCTTATGAGTTACAGGGTGATAACGAAAAAAGTATTGCTGTTCTCAATACGCTGTTGGCGCAATACCCTCAGTCGATACATGCACCTGAGGCGTGGTTTCGACAGGGCGAAGCGTTTTACAGTCAGGCACAATATGCAAAAGCGGCCCGTGCCTATGAAGAGGTGCTTTCTCACGACCAGAGCAATAGCTTCTACACCATGGCGGCCTATATGCAAGGTTGGGCGCACTATAAGCTAGAAGCCTATGACAAAGCGTTGATGTCGTTTGATAGCATGCTGGCAGCCAGCTTCAACCCTGCTCCCTTAACGTCGACGCCATTGGCAGCACTACCAAAGATAAATCAACTGTCAAAGGGACAGCAAAAGCTGGTGCAAGACAGCCTACGGATTATGGGTAGGCTCTTTTCCTATAAGGGAAATGGGCAAGCTATTGTCGAGTTTTACCAAACACAAGGCAATGCGCCCCATAGCTATTTGGTATACAACGAGCTTGCACAGCAGCATTTGGACAACGATCGTTATCTTGATGCGGCTGAAGCATATCATGCATTTGCCAGTCATTTTCCTTCGCATAATGAAGCGGTGTCTTTTTATGTCAAACATATAGACGCATTTATCTTGGGAGATTTTCCCAGTGAAGTGCTAAACGCCAAAGCGGGCTTTGTCAGTACCTTCGGGGCAGCGCCCGGGCTTTACGATTCGCTGCCAGAGTACGTACAACAAAATGCGCGCCCTTACCTTCATCAGTATTTACGCGAGTTAGCGCAAACTCAGCACAGCTTCGCACAACAGCTTTCTAACCCAGACAAGCAAGATACGTTGCCTGCGGCACTGCGCGAACTTGATGTTGACGCACTTGAGACTGAAACGGCCCATGCGTATGAAAAGGCGCAAGAGTACTACCTTGCGTTTATAGAGATGTTCCCTAGTGATGAACTGGCTGCACAAATACAGTTTAATCTTGCTGAGAGTTATTTTGAGTCAGCACAATTTGAAAATGCCATTACGCATTATGAGCGTTTTGCTTACAACCATACTGAGCACGAGCAAGCGAGTGATGGTGCATATAGTGCTCTGTTGGCGTATACCGCGCTGCTCAGTGATAGTGCAGGCGCACAGGTAAAAGATATAAAAGCCAAGCAACGCCAGAGCCAGCAGCGTTTTATCGCTCGTTTCGTTAGTGATAGTCGTGTAGTACCTGTTGTACAAACACTAATGCAAGAGACGTTTGACGAGGCGCAGTATGAACAAGCGCTTGGTTACAGCAACTGGCTGTTAACTCCTCCTGAGAGTGTCACCGCTAATGTATCGGATGATATGCGTTTATCAGCGTTGTTGGTTAATGCGCACAGTCAGTTTGGCCTTGCGCATTATGACGATGCTGAGGCCGCCTATGTCGCGCTGTTAGCCGGCATAGGCAAGCAGTCTTTTGGTCTTGAGGCTTCAAGGCAAGGACAGCTAACACAAACACTGACGAAAAACCTTGCTATTAGTATGTTTAAGCAAGCTGAGTTGGCCGCTGCTCAAGGTGATTTATCGCAAGCGGTATCTCATTTAACCAGACTAATGCAACGTACCCCCAATGTGGATATCCGCGTGAATGCGCAATACGATGCTGCGAGCTACTTGATGTCACTCGAACGATTTGATGAGGCTCAAGCTCTATTAGAGGACTTTGAGCGTCGCTTCCCTGAACATGAACTTACGCCAACTATCGAAAACAAGCGGCTATTTGTTTATGAAAAAACTCAGCAATGGGAAATCGCTGCCAATGTGCTTTACAGTCAATATCAGCGCGAAAAACTTACCGACCAAGGACGCGAGGCCTTACTTCAAGCAGCTGAGTACTTCGAGCTGGCAGGTAACCGCTCCGCTTCACTGCCCGCGTATCGTACCTATGCACATGCCTATCCTGAGCCTTTCGATATCGCTATGGAAGCGCGATTTATTATGAGCGAGTTCTACCTGCAAAGCGGCGAAGATGCGAAACGTCGCTTCTGGTTAAACAAGTTAATAAAAGGGCATGATACTGCTGGTGACAAGGCAACATCACGTTCGCAAACGCTAGCTGCAATGTCGGCAATGGTATTTGCTGACGATGCAAAATATGCCTTCAATAAACGAAAGCTTACCCAACCGCTTAAAGCGAGTTTAAGCAAAAAGCGCGAAGCGCTATCTAAGGCGGTACAGGCTCATAACAAAGTATTGTCATATAGCGTGAGAGAGTATGCCACCAAAGCCAACCATCAACTTGGTGCACTCTATCGTCAACTTGCCAACGATCTAATGGACTCACAGCGTCCTGATGGCCTTAATGCTCTAGAGCTAGAGCAATACGATTTATTGCTAGAAGAGCAAGCTTACCCATTTGAAGAGCAGGCGATGCAAGTGTTCGAAGTGAACGTTAAGCGCAGCTGGGATGGCACATACGATCAGTGGGTAAAATCTAGCTTTTCTCAGCTAGCTGAGCTCATGCCAAATCGCTATCGAAAAGTTGAAAAAGTGGAGGCGCTAAGTGTTGAGAATTACTAGTACGTCTTTAACTACAAGTTTTGTTGCGGCGCACGTTGTGATTTTGTGTTTGATGTTAGGTGGGTGTCTAAATACGCCAAATGACAATACTGTGCCTGAAAGTAACGCAGTTACTGTGTCAGGCCAAAGTGCGTCAAGCACAAGTGCTTCGGGGCATACTGATGAGGCAGCGCCTGCAACAAGCAACGAATTATCGGCAGAGGCGATACTTGCCGCCACACTACGCGGTGCCACGAACCAGTATATGGCGACAAAGCGTATCTTTGATCAAGACACCAAACAGCACTTTGAAAATGCGCTTCGCCATTATAACGCGCAAGATTTTGACCAAGCTTTGGATCTCGCCCAGTTATTGAGTAAGGCGAACAATGCTCCCTCAGCGGTGTGGGTGTTGTTAGGCGACATCGCAAGAGCTAAAAACGATATTAACCTCGCCGCGACGCACTATACACAGGCTATCGCCATCAATAGCGTCAATTACTTTGCGCTAAATCGACTGGGCACTATTGCTCGAGAACAGGGCGATTTTCAGCAAGCCAAACAGTGCTATCTAGATGCGCTCAGTGCATGGCCTGGTTATGCCAATGGGCATTACAATTTAGGTATTCTGCATGACTTATACCTGGGCGATAAAATTTCAGCCCTGAATCACTATAGCGACTACCACGCATTGGTGAGCTACCCAGAATCGCAACCTGCGCACCACGTAGATGAACGCGCGGTTAAGCAAATAGAGCGATGGATGGCAGACGTTAATCGTCAAGTATCTGCAACAGCGACAGCAACAGGAAGACCCAATGAGTAAACATCTTCTTTTTAGCGTCATTGCCGTTGGCAGCATGACGATTGTGTGCGCAACTCCTGCGCACTCGCAACAAATTCAATCCTCGCCATCAACAGACGAACCTCTTCGGCTCGAAGCCACAATTCGCGGTGACAAAGAACAGCCAAGGGTATTGAGTATTGTACCTTGGCAATTACCCACTCATCGCAATATTGAAAGTACCTTATCGTGGAAGCCACAAGCCGTGTCGCTGAAACCTCTTGATAGAACACAGTTTCTCCGTCAAATACAACTGTCTCAACAATTTGGTGTGCAAGCACTTACAAACCAAGAAGGTACTGCAATAGAAAGAGATTAGGTATATTTTATACCAACAATGTGACGGCCTAGATAACCTACTGACAGCAATAATCGGGTACAACTATTACTATGAAGCGAAGCGTTTTTCGCTATCCATTGTTTAAGAGGAAAAATCATGCAGGTCTTCGACATTATTGTGCGTTTCTTTCAAGAAGGTGGCCCTTTTATGTTCCCCATCGCAATTGTATTGGCGATGGGAATAGCCATCGCTATTGAGCGATACTTTTTTCTGTCATCGGCAAAACGGACCAACAAGCATGCATTTGCAGAGCTTGAGCCTCTACTAAGTCAACAAAAGTACGATCAAGTACGTCGTCTTGGAGAGCAGGGTAATGCGCCAATTAGCCGCGTAATAGGCGCAGGTATCGCGAGACTACAAGTTAGCCCGCGTCGTGAAGACATTGAATACGCGATGGAAGAGGGCTTGATGGAAACGATCCCTCGCCTTGAAAAGCGAACACCTTATTTGGGCACCTTGGCAAATATATCTACGCTGCTAGGTCTACTTGGAACCATTATTGGTCTAATTGCTGCGTTTTCTGCTGTAGCCAATGCTGACCCCTCAGAAAAAGCAAGCTTACTGTCTCAAAGTATATCGGTGGCAATGAATACAACCGCGTTTGGTTTGATTGCGGCAATCCCGTTATTAGGTCTCCACTCGATACTGCAGACTAAAACGACCGAAATTGTCGATAGCATGGAAATGGCGGGCGTGAAATGTCTTAATGCCCTTATGGCAAAGAAATCAGTGACGCCGTTAAGTCGTCAATCTGATGAGTAATGAGTGATGCTTAATAGACGTAAGCGCTTGCCCAAAGCGGACGCAGAGCTTGATATCACGTCGTTTTTAAACCTCATGATTGTGCTTGTACCGGTTCTGCTAATGATGATGGTATTTTCACGCATTACCGTGGTTGAACTGCAGTTGCCTGGGCTAGGCGCACTGGCCGAAGGCGAAAGCATAGAGCAACAGCAGCTTGAGCTGGTGGTAACCCCTCAGGGCAGTGCAGTTTACTTTCCAACGGGCTATTTAGTTAAACAATTGCCGGCGTTTGAAGACATTGAAACTGGCGATGTGGTGCAAGACTGGGATGGACTGCAGCAAATTCTTAAACAGCTTAAACAAACCTTATTGGCAAAAGGCGTTACTAAGGATGACATCGTTTTGATGTTATCTGACTCTGTGGACTATCAAACGTTGATAACGCTGCTTGAGCGAACCCGCTCATACAAAGATGTTGTTGCGGCTTCAGAGGTAGATGCTGCGCTTTTTCCTGACATTTCGTTTGCTGATGTCCCTGCACATATGGCGCAAATAGATTGGTCTCAAGCCAAACAAAATCAGAGTGACGAGACACTCAAGGAGAGACCATGAAACAGTCGGTTCGCGCAAAACGCATGGCGAGAAACCACAAGCGACATTCAAAACAAACCAAGTTGAGCTTGGTGTCACTGATGGATATTTTTACCATCCTTGTGTTCTTCTTAATGCTAAACGCATCTGATGTACAGGTGCTAGATAATCATAAATCTGTCACTTTGCCCGAGGCAACATCCCAAACGCCGGCGCGAGAAACGTTGCTCATACTCGTCAACAGCAATAACATTGTCTTGCAAGGTCAAAAGGTAGCTAATGTCGAAACTGCCCTTGAAGGTAGTCGGGATATTATTGATGGTTTGGCACAAGAGCTTGCCTATCACAATAAAAAACAAGGAGAATTGGCGGGGGCTACAGACTCCGTAGAGGGCGAGTTGGCAGCCAAGGCCATCACCATTATGGGTGATAGGGCAGTACCCTATGCCGTACTGAAAAAAATCATGTATACCTGTGCAGAAGCTGGCTATACCGACGTGTCGCTGGCTGTTGAACAGCGCCTTGAAGGTAAGGGTGAAGTATGAGTGGCCATTATTATCAAACCCAGTTGCCCTGGGCTGCGAGTGACGGTGAAAATGAAACGTTTTCGCGTATTACCTATGCTTGTCTTGGTCTAACACTAATTCTTGCACTTATTGTTCAGTGGGTTCAGCTACCAGAGCAAACCCGTGAAGAAAAAGCAGCGTTGCCACCTCAGTTAGCACGTATTCTTAAACCCGTTACGCCTGAACCTCCTCCGGAAATTAAGCCAGAGCCCGTTGTAAAAGAAAAACCGCCTATTGTTGAAACGCCGCCTGAACCTAAACCAGAGCTAAAACCAAAGGTAGAGCAGGTCAAGCCCAAACCCGCACCTCAAGCCCCGAAAGTGACGCAAGAAGAGAAAGTGGCGCAAGCTCGTGAAAATGCAAAGCAAACGGGGTTACTTGCCTTTGCTGATGACATCGCCAGTATGCGCAACGACATAAGTCTCAACAACATGGCGAACACTGAGACTATAGAGGGTGCTGGCAAAAAAGAGCAAACAAGGCGCAAGCGGGTCGGACAGCAGATGGCGACGTCTACAAGTGGTGGTTTACAAAATGCCGAAATCAGCCAGAACATTGGTTCCCGTGGTGAGCTTGCTGGGCGTAAAACCACCGAGTTCGTCGCGCCAGAAGAGGGGG
This sequence comes from uncultured Alteromonas sp., assembly GCA_964454185.1. GTDB lineage: Bacteria > Pseudomonadota > Gammaproteobacteria > Enterobacterales > Alteromonadaceae > Alteromonas. The sequence continues at coordinate 485 of CAYVST010000147.1, read as the reverse complement.
CTGCGTCGCTAGCAACGAAACGCATTGAACAAGAGTCGCAGGTCGTAGGCGATCGTGATATTGAGCTGATTCGCAAAACGCTGGACGCCAATAAGGGGGCTGTTTATTCCCTTTATCGACGTGCTTTGCGCCAAGACCCAGCGCTTGAAGGAAAAGTAACGGTTGCCCTTACTATTGAGCCTGATGGAAGTTTGTCTGAAGTCACGCTAGTAAGCAGTGAGCTTGATAACGAAGCGCTTGAGAAAAAGTTATTGGCTCGAATTAGAATGATTAACTTTGGTGCTGCCAATGTTAAGCAAACTAAACTGGAATATGCGTTTAACTTCTTGCCTTATTAAAGTGGCACACACGTAAACCTTTCTTATACACTTGAAACCCTCGCTATTTTTAGCGGGGGTTTTTGTGCTTAACAGCGTGCATAGGTGCTAAAGCGAGATTAAATGTAGGCATGCGTCGACAAAAATGTAAATCGCTTCCTGTCTCTG
>CAYVST010000146.1:0-7292 GCA_964454185.1 uncultured Alteromonas sp. | reverse complement strand
CGGTACTGATAAATATGTCAGTAGTGGGGACAAGGGTTTGACAGGCTTCTAGCATTTCTTCAGCCGTGGTAACGTCGATGCGATTGCAGCCTGTTGGTGTTGTTAGTGATACTGGCCCAGCAACCAGATTGACTGATGCGCCTGCCTGCGCGGCCATTTCGGCTATGGCAAAGCCCATTTTTCCAGAGCTGTGATTTGAAATGTAGCGCACAGGGTCTAGCGGTTCGCGCGTTGGCCCTGCCGTTATCGTAATACGCTTACCCGCTAAGCCGTTAAGCGATTCGGCCTCTACATTATTCGCGCTAAATACTTGGTTAACCTCATTGGCGATATCTACAGGTTCAACCATACGACCTGAACCTACATCACCACAGGCTTGTTCGCCGCTAGCAGGACCAATAAAGTGCACGCCGTGGCCAGTCAGCACATTTAAGTTAGCTTGCGTAGCTGGCGCTTTCCACATTTGCTGATTCATTGCGGGTGCAATAAATAAACGTGCAGTGGTGGCAAGGTAAAGCGTGGAAAGTAAATCGTCTGCCATTCCATGTGCAAGCTTAGCCAGTGTATTGGCCGTGGCCGGTGCAATCAGTAATACATCTGCCCACTTAGCAAGTTCGATATGGCCCATCGCGGCTTCTGCAGCAGGGTCTAGTAAATGTTGATGAACGGGGCTCCCTGATACAGCTTGTAGCGAGAGTGCGCTTACAAATTCCGCTGCTGAGTCGGTAAGTACCACACGAACATTTGCGCCAAGTGCAGTGAGTTTTCTAACAAGATCTGGTGCTTTATAAGCAGCAATACCGCCTGTTACACCAAGTAGGATATTTTTATTGGCAATCGACATAGTAAATCGCTATTTCACAAATTACCGTTAGCCTAGCACGGCCAAGAAAAATCGGATAGCTGAACCAAAGTAAGGCTTCCAAATTTTTTCATTAAACCCGCCTTTCATACAGTCGCGGTATTTAAGCATTTCACTTATAACACGGTTTAATAGAAATAATGCTGATGGAAAAATTATGTCAATTAAAGTGTGGCCCAGGAAGGAGCGGCCTAGAGAAAAGCTACTAGAACAGGGGGCACATCATTTAAGTGATGCCCAACTGTTAGCTGTGTTACTTGGCAAAGGAGTTAAAGGGAAGTCAGCTATTGCGCTTGCGTATGACATGCTCAATACATTAGGTGACCTACGCGCCATAGTCACCGCTTCAAAAGAGCAATTCTCTCAAATTGTAGGGCTTGGACCTTGCAAATATGCACAGTTTCAAGCTGGGTTCGAAATCTATCGGCGAAATTTGGAGCTACAATTAACACGTCAGAATGTATTTCATAATGTCGATGACACTAAGCGGTATTTGCAGGCAAAATTAAGAGATTGTGAGCGCGAAGAGTTCGGGCTTTTAATGTTAGATAGTCAGCATCAACTTATAGCATTTCGAACTATGTTTAGTGGAACGATCAATAGCGCAGCGGTATATCCTAGGGAATTGATCAAGCAAGTTATGATCGATAATGCTGCGGCCGTGATCTTGGTGCATAATCATCCTTCAGGCATTGCTGAGCCTAGCAATGCTGATATTAGACTTACTGGAGAGATCAAGTTTGCAATGAGTGCGATCGATGTGCCTGTGCTTGATCATTTTGTTGTTGGAGACAAAGAAACCGTTTCATTTGCGCAGCGAGGCTTGCTAACATAAGAAAACTATGTCATTTTTCCGATTATAATCTAGTCAAGTTGTCGAAAATGATTTAGCATAGGACTTAGTGGGTTATTTTTTTAAAGGACTGTTATGAAGAAGTCAATTATTGCATTGTTTGCTGCAGCGACAATGGCTGCGGGTGTAAACGCGCAAGATAGCACTGGTGGTGCTAACACAAGTGGTGATGGCGAAATCAGTGGTGGCTACATTGCAACAGGTGTTGTAGCTGCAGGTATTATTGCTGGTATTATCAACAACAACTCAGCAAGCTCGCCAAATCCAGGTCCTGGCCCAGGTCCAGAGCCAGAGCCAACGTGTGAAGGTGACGATCCTCTAGTAGGCGACGTGTGTGTGGGTACTACAAATACAAACACGGTAACGGTTACTGGCACAGGCACTAATACAATGACAACAACTGTCACTGTTCCTGTTACATTTACTTACGCTCCGACTGTACAGTAAATCGTAAAGCTTTTGAAAAAGCCGCTTTTATTAGCGGCTTTTTTATTTTCGTAAAAAATATTTTCTTAGTCGGCGCATTCCCATGAATTTAAGAATATACCTGCCCAGTATCATGGCAGTTCTTTTTTTTGTTTCCGGTTGTTCAACAACGACGTTTGCCTATTACAATACGCTTTCTTTGGCGCTAAAAGACAATTCGATCAATTATTCTATAGAGCAAGTGGCAGCCAGTAAGGCCGATCTTATGCAGATCAAAGCCGGCGAGCGAGACCGCGCATCGCTTGCCTTAGCCTATATCGATGGCGACAGATATCGTTGGGTATCTGGTGATAAAGTCATCTTTACCACTCAGCATGGCATTATCGTTAAAACAGAAGGCTTAGACAGCGACCTGTTTTACACCGGCAATCTTCAACACAATCCGCTAGGCACCAACGATGTATTGCCTTACAGCTGGAAACGAAAAATAGATCTTCACGGTGTGGGGTATGGTTTGCCTGTCGATTCTAAGTGGCGCATTGAAGGTGAAGAAATGCGCGAATACTTAGGTCATAGTTTGCCGATGCTTAAAGTCGTTGAGGCGGTCTCTTTTCCTGAATACACCCCATTCATTGATACCGGTTTAGAGTGGGAAAATGTTTATTATCTGCATAAGTCGACGAAAACGTTATTTGCGTCTACCCAGCGCTTCAACCCTTCAGGCGATACGTACGACATGGTGTATTTAAGTCGAATTGTGCGTCAGCTAAGGTCTGAGGGAGTGATACAATGATGAAAAAACTTATCGCTCTAGTTATCCTGTCAGGCATGGTTTTGTTTAATTGGGCCAACGCTCAAGACAATACCGTAAGTGTAAGGGTTAATAAGCAAACCTATCAGTTTGATCGCCCTATTAGATTATCAAGTGTACTTTCAATAGTTGCTGAAAATGGTGATTGGTACTGGCCAACCGCGGCAGCATTCGACCTCACCGACACACGCGCTGAAAATGAAAAAAACGCGATCCTTGAAGATATACGCGATCTAATGTCTCGCTTCGACCGTGATTCTGACACGTATCAGGCACTTCAAAACCTTTATGAGCAGGTAGCGTCTTGGACGGTTTCTACGCGCATTGACATGCCGGTTTCGTATAATCGAGCGCGGCTTTTTCATGAAGACAACCCTATGTTTCAGCCAGGAAAATATTGGGTTCGTTTGAACGGTAGGCCAAACGTTGTGCATTTCTCTGGCGCCGTGACAAAACCAGGTGCATATAAACATCAAAGTGACACATCAGTGTATACCGCCGTACACACCGTCAAAAAAGCAGTAGATGCTGACAGAAGTTTTGTCTATGTCATCACTCCTGCTGGGGATGTCGAAGAAAAAGGGATTGCTTATTGGAATATAGATGCTGTTCAGCTTATGCCTGGAAGCCAAGTATATGTTCCGATTTCTCCAGAACTTTTCAGCAATAAGCTTAAAGTGCTCAACAAGCGAGTTGCCGCGCTAGCAGTACACAGGGTTCTTCCTCAATGAACGTGTCATTAAAATCAAAGAAATCGACGCTTGCACTCATGGTATGCAGCGTGTTGTCATCCGCTGCACTGGCTGATACTCAAGTTCGCGTAAAGCCTTCGCAAATGGTGCAAGGCGGAAATGGTCTTATTCAAACACCCACAGCTCGTATGCGCGATACTGGCGGCATGGCAATTAATTACACCGATAACGGCGAGTACCGTTTTTGGTCTGTTAACATTCAGCTGTTTGATTGGATGGAAGCCACAGCCAGATATACCGATGTGCGCACTCAATTATACAGCCCAGTTGATTCATTCAGCGGCGACCAAACGCTAAAAGACAAAGGGATAGACGTTAAATTCAGGGTATGGAAGGAAAGCTACTACTTACCTGATATTAGCGTGGGTTTTCGTGACTTTGGCGGAACAGGCTTTTTTGAGAGTGAGTATGTGAACGCCAGTAAGTCAATTGGGCCTTTTGATTTTCATTTGGGTCTTGGTTGGGGGTATCTGGGAACATCAGATGACATTGCCAACCCATTCTGCAAACTAAGAGATAGTTTCTGTGAACGTCCTGGCGGCTTTTCTGGACGCGGTGGTAAGGTAGATTATGATCAGTTCTTCAAAGGAACTGCAGCGTTCTTTGGTGGCGTAGAGTACCAAACGCCGTGGGAGCCGTTAACACTGAAACTTGAGTTTGAAGGTAACGACTACTCCAACGATAGAGCCGGTGAGCTTGAGCAAGACTCACGTTGGAATTTTGGTGCAGTGTATCGCTACAAAGATTTTGATTTCAGTTTGAATTATCAGCGTGGTAATACGGTGGGCTTTGGTGTGACGTATCGCTTCAATATGAACACCGCTTCGCAAATTAAAATAGACGAGCCGCCACGTTCATTGATGAGTCGACGTGCGCCAGACTCTGTCGAGAAGGTCAATAAATCTCGCTTGTATAACGATATGCTTCGACAAGGTGGTTTCTTGTTATCTGACGCACAAGTGTCTGAAGACAGCGCTGTGTTTTATGGTACGCAGTTAGAATACCGCGACCAGGATGAAGCCATCGAAAGGTTAGGTAGAATAGCAGCGTCTGAGTTGCCTGATAGTGTGAAAACTTACAACATTATTGATAATGGCGCTGGTATCCCTATGGTTAATACACAGGTTGATGCCGAAGCATTTATTGCGGCCGCTCGCTACGAGTCTGTAGATGCTGACATTGAAGAAACTTATGTACGCGTAGCACCCACTCAAACTCAGATGGAAGAGTATGACCCAGAAAATACAACGGGTTTGTTTTATGGTGCTGACTTCTTCTGGACACAGTCGTTTGGTAACCCAGAAGACTTTTATCTGTATCAGACGGGGTTGTTGCTTACAGGCGGCTATGCTGTAGATGAGAACCTTGCATTTATTAGTAGCGCTCGCGTTACCTTGTTAGACAATTTTGATAAGTTTAATTTCTTAGTCGATAACGAAGAAGTGTCGTTACCTCGAGTGAGAACGCGTGTTCGAGAATATGTATCAGAGAATGACATCTGGTTAGATACCGCATTCCTACAATATAAAGACAGCATTAGCGAAAATGTTTTTGGGCAGGTCTATGGTGGCTATCTAGAAACAATGTTTGCAGGTGTTGGTGGTGAAATTCTGTATCGTCCAGTAGATAGTCGTATCGCCTATGGGTTCGACATCAACTATGTCAAACAGCGTGATCCTTACAGTCAGCTTGGTATGGACGATTACGAAGCCGTAACAGGTCATGCAAGCGTTTACTGGCGGCCAGAGTTCCTTGAAGGCACCCAAATTAGTGTAAGCGCGGGGCAGTTTTTGGCGAAAGATAAAGGGGTAAACATCGATTTCGCGAAACGTTTCGATAGCGGCATTATCGTTGGTGCATTTGCCGCCTTTACCGATGTATCGTCTGAAGAATATGGAGAGGGCAGCTTTACTAAAGGGTTCTACATCTCTATTCCAACAGACCTGTTTTTGTTGAGGCCGACGAAAGGTCGGGGTATCTTCCCTTGGATCCCAATTTCTCGAGACGGCGGACAAATGCTGCGTAGACCTGTGCGTCTTATCGACACCACAGAAGTGCGATCACCTTTCTTTGATTAGTGACACGCTAGCTGTTTAAAAAGCACAAAGTTTAAAAAAGGGAGCATAGGCTCCCTTTTTCAATTCAATATTTTATTAACGCCAGTACCCCATCCGCTTACGCAGTTTCAAATTTCTGAACCAATTTTTTGGTTTAGGGCAGTTCTCTGGTCTTGGAAAATGCTTAATCTCATCAATTGTCGCCGCTAAAACGCGCTTTGCCGATTCTCCGTCAGTGTATGGGTGCATATCACTGCTATACACATTTATAGCGTGCTCAAGCTCAACATCCATAGCGAGTGCTTTTTCAAGGCTTGATTCAAGCGCATCTGCATTATTGATATTAATAAGCACAGGCTCTGGTTGTGCGTTATTAAAGGTCACAACAGGCTTACCCATTAATAAAAACTCAGTAATTGCAGATGAGGTATCTGAAATCATCACGTTACTTTCTTGTAGCAAAGGAAGAATACTTGAAGAGGCAACAACGTCGAGCTTTTCATGCTGAGCGGCTTGATATTTCTCTACAGTAGCGTTGTCCATCTTGGGATGAAATTTTACTTTCCACTGCCAGTCATGTTTTTTGCTCAGTGCAACAATCTCCTCAAACAATGCGTCAGTAGAGGTAAGGCTTGGTGAAAACGTTGGAGCGTAAAGGATAACCGGTTGCTTATTTGTTGAGGCATCCGCATGGCTTGTCTTAAACAAATTATCTAACTTGGTCCATCCGGTTTCTTTCACGGTGAAGTGAGGATGTTGGGCTCGTAATTCTTCGAACTTTTTAGTGAAAAAAGGACCTTGAGTGCAATACAAATCAAAGCAGCCTCTAATGCGAAAATGACCTTTCTTTTTCCATTCAAATCCATGAAACAACTGCACCTTAAGACCGGGTAAAAATGAAGGTACGAGGTTGCCAGGCACAAAAGAGGCATCGGGGTTAAAACGAATGGCTTCTTTTATTGATGGTAGTACTTCTTCATCTTCTAGAAAAAGTGATGTGTTAACGTCGCGTCCTTCAACAAACCATTTTACGTCATGTCCTGCGTTTCGCATTTCTTGTTGAAGTGGACGCATTATCTCGAATGAATAGTTCTGAGATAGATAAAGCAAAAATCTCATGAATTTGTGTCTCGAATAATTTCAATAATCTCTGTGGTTGAGATAGAAGGCGTTCTAGGTAAATAGATCACGTCACAGATGTCTTTGAATTCATCGAACTTACCTTCCCAATCGTTACCCATAACTAATGCATCAGCGTTGTGCTGAATAATGTAGTCACGCTTTTTCTCAAGCGACTCTTCCATGAACACCTCATCGACGAAGCGCAATGAAGACAATAATTCTTCTCTACTGGTATAGGGGTATATTGGGTTACGTCCCTTTTTACTGAAATTCAGCTCATCGGACGATAGCCCTACCGTTAAATGGTCGCCATAGGCTTTGGCTCGTTTGAGAATGCGGATATGCCCGACATGAAGCACATCAAATGTGCCGAAAGTGATTATTCTTCGCAAGGTAACACCTGATTATT
>CAYVST010000145.1:0-7365 GCA_964454185.1 uncultured Alteromonas sp. | reverse complement strand
GCCCAACCGATACTCACGCCAACGGGCTTTCCTTTAACTTCATCTATTACCAAAGAATTAATTACCTCATGAAGCATGGTTAGCTGGGCTAAGAACTGCGCATAGCCGGTTGTAGCATTTTTGGTGGTTTGCGCACCCGATGCTGTTTCTTGTGAGTGAACCTTGCTTTTATCTATACGCTGAACAATTGCGAATTCTTCGCCACCATACCTACCGGCAATCTGCGTTTCACTATTTAATGGTTCCAGTGCATTTGCGACCGTTTTAAGCACAATATCACCAACCTCGTGACCATAGGTATCGTTAATGACTTTAAAATGGTCTAGATCAAGTAAAGCGATAAAGAGTTCAGTGGTATGTGCGTTGTCTTCAGAAAAGCTTTCATCGACAAAGAAGTCGATACTTCTGCGATTAGGCAGGCCGGTAAGTGAATCGTATGAGGCGATCTTTGCCAATGCTTGGTTTGTTTTTTCTAATTCGAGCGTTCTTTCTTTTACCAACTTTTCTAGTTCTGCCGCTTGCTGCGCTTTAGTTTGCGCTGCCAACTTTTGCGCATCCCTTTCGCTTTGAACAACCTTAACCATATAGCGCGTAGTTAATGCAACAATAAACAAAGAGGTCAGCACAACGCCAGCCATCAAGGTGGCTATAGGGTCTAAGTCTATGTCCACATTAAAAAGAGAAACAATGATAAGTAAAAAAGTACTTAGTGTGACTGGAAACATGGCAAAGGCCAGCCATTTAGCGGGGGCAGAACCTTTGCGAAGTTCAACAGTAATGACCACTGCAGCGATGCCAAAAAACAAGAAGAAAAGTAATACTGGTAGCCGTAACGCCAAGTCTAGGCCCATGGTTTGCCACACTGCAACGCCGATGAAAGGGAGCGAAAAGCACAATCGCTTTACCCACGTCGAGCCAAAAACATTATGCCCGTCTCTTTTCAGACTCGCAAAGACAACCCAAAATGATGATAGCAATACGGCATAGATACTTATGGCGTAACTAATATCGTTCAAGCTAGGGTATTGCGGCCACAACATTTCAAAAGCGTAGCCGAACACGCGGAAAAACCAGAAAGTGGTAGCAAAAATAAAGGTAGCGAAGCTCAAAAAAACCACATTGCGACTTGCTATAAATCCCAACAGACACAGTACAGTCAAAAGCGCCATGGCACCAAAAAACGTCATGTCCCGTTCAATCGTACCCACATACATGTTAGTAAAATATTCAGGGGTGCCAACGACAAATGAGTAGCGCAAGATCTCTCCCGACATATATCCCTGTATTTTGGTGGTTTCCGACGCTTCAAGTAAAATAGGAAAATGGTAGTTAGCGACATGAATTTCTCTAGACGTAAAAGGATAAGCATCTCCCGTTTTCCAGGTATGCTCACCGCTGGTGACGACCAGCGTTTTCATCGCTGGAAACCCAATGCTAAACCACACCGACACCGAGCTGCTTGAGGCGTTATTAATACTTACCCGAAAATGAAGGTATTGATGCGATTGCCTTTTCAATGATGAGGCATCATTAACCCAGTGTAATTGAGCAGGGGATGGGGAAGGGGAGTTGCTTACTGCAAACTCCATGTCATTATCTAGCACAAGAGGCGTATTAACTTGATTGAAAGTAGCAATGGCTAAAGCACTATTACACTGAAGTAATAATACAATCAGCAATATGCAACTTCTTATCATGCAACGTCCTTGTTTGAACTTTGAGTCACCGCAGTGACCTTAACTACAACTTCACAACTTCACAACGTCACTATATCACAACACTCACAGCAGGCTAGAGGCTCCTTTTCTTCGTCGGCGTTGTGCCTGTCCATGTGTTATAAGCTCGCGCAAAAGAATTACTTTCTTGAAAGCCTAATAAAAATGCAATTTCTATTATAGGCATATCAGTTTCACTGAGGTAGTAGTCGGCGAGTTCATGCCGAACAGTTTGTAGTAACTGCTTAAAACTAACGCCTTCTTCAGAGAGTTTTCGTTGTAGTGAACGCTTACTTGCAGCCAGCCTGAAAGCCACGCGCTCTATGGTAGCTTCTCCTTGCGGCAAGAGCTTGAGTAACTCAGTCATAACACGTTCTTTTGTTGACGAGTAGACCGCCACAGCACTCAACCGTTGCTTTAACTCGCCGTCAAAAAAGTTAAGCATATCTTGATTACTGGTTAAAAATGGTTGAAGCGCATCTGAAGCGGTAAAAGTGATTGACGTATGGTTGCCAACGTTAAGTGGGCAGCCAAAATAATCCTCATAGCGCGCAAGATTATCAGGCAATACGGGTAGTGTAATTTTACTCGGTACAATGTGCTTTCTCGTTGCAAGGCGACTTAACTGGGTAAAAAAGACGAGCTCAGATAGGGAGAAACACTTAGGCAGTGCATCAGCGTATCCATAGCAACTAATAATGGCGGTCGTAGCATCTTTAGATTTTTTTACATCCAATTGCATGGGGCCGATTAATGGCTTGTACTCTTGAAGTCGGTATAAGGCTGCATTCAAATTTTGACTGCAAATGGCGGCAAAAATTGGTACGTCAAAAGACTCCAGCGTCATTACTTCTGCAAACTTTAGGGGTAGCTCGGTGTCTCCAGATGCTGCCTCTATGCCATGCCAAAACTGGAAATACTGCGCTGGTGATAAATAAACTTTAGGCTCTGAAAAAAGCGCAGGAGGAAGGTTGGCATAAGCCAACGCTTCTTCTATGGAAATATCCATGTCGTTAAACAATACTTGCCAGTTAGACGGCACCAAAAACTTACTTGCTCTTTTCATGTGTTGACCTATCTTGAGGCAAAACTGCTATAAAGCATTATTACTTATCGCCTTTTTCCATCGCTTGGCGCGACATTTTCAACATGAGTTTGCGCGGAACGAATGGAATTATCCAATTGAGCATAAAGTGCAGCTGCGGTTCGTTAATGGCAATTAGCTTTCCCTGCTGCATGGCATTGTACCCACATTCTGCTACTGAGCGTGGACTTTTAGCATTCTTCCAAAGGTCTAAGCCTTCTAAATCTCCGGCTTCAACGAATCCCGTTGCCACTGCACCAGGGCATAGTGCCGTTACAGTAATGTTGGTACCACGCAGCTCCTCAGCGATAGCTTGGCTAAATGAGGTGACATATGCCTTAGTGGCGTAGTATACAGCTTGCAACGGACCAGGAATAAACGACGCAGTAGAAGAGACATTTAAGATTTTCCCCTTGTTGCGCTTAATCATGCTCTGTAAATAAAAGTGAGTTAACTCTGTTAACGTTACCATGTTTAGCTGCATCATGGCTTTATCGTCTTCAATGGCGCGTTTTGCAAACTCACCATGTCCGCCAAAGCCTGCATTATTAATCAGTATATCAATGACTAAACCTCGTGCTTGGGTGGTGTCAGTTAATTGTTTTGCTGCATCTTGTGTTGATAAGTCTTGAGCGATGACATCAACAGAAACGTTGAACTTGCTGCGAAGTCCTTCAGCGAGTGCTTCAAGCTTTCCCTTCGAACGAGCCACAAGAACGAGGTTGTCGCCTTGCTCAGCGTGAATTTTTGCGAATTCAAGGCCAATGCCGTTTGATGCACCGGTAATAAGAACTGTAGCAGTCATGTTGCCTTCCTCTGTGAATTGATTTGGTGAACTGTTAGTCAGTTAGCAAAATGGTTAAATTGATGTTGTGTGCTTTGAACTTAGCGCACATCACCATTTACGATGAGGAAAGTGTATAGCATCAAACGGTGCCATTTCGCGTCAAAGCACGCCAAGCGATATGCAAAGTGTGCCAAAGTTGGTGCTGTTTTTTTGGTGAAGTGTAAATGGTGTTGAATTAAAACAAAAAACCCGAGCTATGCTCGGGTTTTTATTCGGTTTTAATCTAAGCGTTTATCTTAGAAGCGGCCTCGGAATGAAGCGAACCAGTTTGTTCCAGTATCAAATACTGTTGGGTACGTGTTACCGTTACCTAGAGCAGGACCTGCACCAGAGTAAATTGGCGGTTGTTCGCCAAGAAGGTTAAGCACACCCATTGTTAGTTCTAGGTTGTCGTTCACGTAGTAAGTACCTGAAAGGTCTAGGTAGCTAACTGCTCTGAAACCAGTCTCAAGAGTATCACCCTCATCATCGTTCTGTGTAGAACCGAAGTATCTCCACGTTGCAGTGATGTCTACGTCTAGGTCAGTATTCCACGTTGCCATGAAGCGGTGACGATATTCAGGACCAGGTGCATCACATGCGTTACCGTAGAAACCAGCACACTCTACAGGGTCACCACCAGGGAATGGAACCGTGCTGTTTTCATCAAGAATTGTTGATGCATAGTCGAAACGAACATCACCAAGGTCAGTTTCTAGGCTGTAGTTAACTTGTAAGTCAACACCAGACGTTGCAAGTGATGCAATGTTAAGGTTAGTTTGCTGGAAGCCAACACCAAATGTACCTGCTGCTAGTGAACCAGCAGAAGAACGAGTGATAAGGTTACAGAACGTTGGGTCACCAGACTCTAGACAGTTGTCAAAGATTGTTTGTGCTGGGATACCAGATGCAATCGCGTCGTCTACTTCAATATCGAAGTAATCTACGCTGATTGAAAGACCTTCGATGCTAGAAGGTGTATAAACAACACCAACTGTAACTGTATCAGCAGTTTCTGGGTCTAGATTCGGGTTACCACCTGTAAGTGACTGAGTCTGACCAGAGATAACGTCTAGGATGTTACCGTACTGTGCTGCTGTTACACCTGTGCGCGCACACGTTTCAAGTGAAGCAATTGGGTTTGCACCTGCACATGGATCGTACAACTGTTCGCCACTTGCATCAGTACCCGCTGGGCTTAGGTTAGGTAGACCAGTGTTTTGACCTGTGTATAAGTCGATTACGTTTGGAGCACGAACCGCGCGCTGGTATTGAGCACGAAGTTTTACGTCTTCAACTGGTGTCCATGACAACTGATAACCGTAAGCGTTGGTGTCAAAGCTGTTTGACGTGCCGTTGCCTGCAGTGTCGTAGTCAGAGAAGCGATACTGTGCACTGAACACAAGCTCTTCAGCAAATGGTGCGTCTGATACGATTGGTACCTGAACCTCTGTGAAGAATTCGCGAACTTCAATTTTACCTGCTACCGCTAGTGTTGCACCACCAACACCTGTGAAACCACCGCCTTGAACTTGGCTGATTTCGTCAGGTGATGAAGCCAACTCGTCTTTACGGTATTCAACACCGAACAAGATGCCGATGCCGTCATCTGCTGTAGGTAGTTTGATGCCGTAGTCACCTAGGTTAGCTTGGATGTCAGCGCCGAATACTTTTTGTGAAGTTTCACCGTTAACAATACCGATACCTTGGATGAAGTCTAGCTGCTCTTGTGTAACTGAGCTTTCACCGCCAGGGCGCTGGAAGATGTTGTAAGGAACACAGCCGCCAGATTGGTCTGTACATACAACGTTACCGTTCTCGTCTGTAGTCGCAAGAAGTGCTTGTTGTAGGTTTGCTACGATAAAGTCGTTTGTCGCAGAGCTTTGGTCACGTGTTTCAGAGATTTGACCAAATACGTTCCACGCCCACGTGTCGTCGATGAAGCCTTTAAGACCACCAACCACGCGCCATGCGCTGTTCTCAAGACGAGAATTACGTGAACCACCTTCAACGTTACGGTGAGAAGCAGTGATGCCGCTTACGATTACGTCGTTAGCGATATCATCAGCAGAACAGCCGAAGATTTCAGTGAATGCAATGCCATCGTTGCCTTGGATAAGTGGGTTACCACAGTTAATGTCGTAAGCACCGATACCAAATGATGCAGATGGAGCGATCTGTGCGTCACTGGTGTTGTTAATGAAACCAAAGTCGATATACGCTTCTAAGTTCTCAGTGATCTCATAGTCGCCTTTCGCGTACATGTGATAACGCTCAGAAGGACGCTGGAAGAAGTTAGTTGCACCGAAGTTATACGTTTGCGTTGGGCCGCCAGCGTAAGGAATGATGTTGCCATCTTGCTCTTGGAACGCGAAGCCACCTGGACCACCGAATAGACGGAAGTTTGCAGAACCTACACAACCAAAACCTTCAAAGCTTGACGCACCGTTACTTTGACCTAGGGTACATGCAGAGAAAACACGGTCAGATTGAATGATTTCTTGTCTATCTTCGTATGAAGCATAGATAGTAACATTGCCTTTACCGTCAGCAGAAGAAGCACCAAACATTGCATAAATTAGTGTTTCGTCGCCGTCCATAGTTGAACCAGGTACAGGCTGTTGCGCTGCGTTAAGTACGCCTTCATATAGGCCGTTATCGTTGTCTGCGTAGTTCGTGCTGAACTGACCACCGAACTCAACGCCTTCAAAATCGTCGCGTAGAATAAAGTTCGCAACACCACCAACAGCGTCTGAACCATATACCGCTGATGCACCACCAGTAAGGATGTCAACACGCTCTAGCATTTGCGTTGGAATTAAGTCAACGTTTGCCGCACTTGTGCTTGATGAACCGTATGGAAGGCGTTTGCCGTCGATAAGTACAAGCGTTCTGTTTGCACCTAGACCACGAAGGTTAAGTGTTGCTGTACCTGTTGAGCCGTTTGATACTTCTGATGCTTGACCGGCGAATACTTGAGGAAGAACGTTAACGAAGTCTTCTACACGCAGGTTACCACGAGCGGCAGCTTCGGCGCCTGATACACTAAGAACAGGTGTTGCGGCTGCAACGTTAGGGTTTGAAAGAAGGCGAGAACCTGTAACTTCGATTTTCTCGACTGACTCGTCTTCCGATTCCGCGTCTTCTTGAGCATAAATCGTTCCGGAAAATGCCAATGATGCTGCTGCACCAAAAGCACAAGCCAGCCTGACTGATTTAGCCAGTTTGTGGTTTGTAAACATTGTAGTCTCCCTGGACCGTAGTTGTTGTTTTAATTTTCCGTGCTTGTTGCACACTATATTTATCGCACAACTAATTTCCAGAGTCTATAGAGTTCTACAATCCTTATTCCTGTTTAGTATTTGTTATTAGTGATTTTTTAAAAGGTAAGTGTAATAAAAATGTTACAGATGAAAAACATCCTCTATTGATGTGCGAAAAATGTAAACCTTTACCCTGAAACGAGTTGGCCTTTTCGGTGCACATTTACGCTAAAAACGTTCCGTAAACGTCAATACACCCTGGTCTTCATTATTAATAGGGACATTGAATGACCATAGATAGTAATTCGCGCTACTGTTACGCGTTGTAAAATGCTAAAATCCGCGCGAATTAACTCCATGCCGTATCACGCGTTTTATCGCAACTATAGTGTTGCGCGGAAAAGCCATGCTTATCCGTTACTAAACGCGCCTGCAAATACGTTGTTTGCAGAGATAATAGATAACGAAGATAAGTAT
>CAYVST010000144.1:0-7560 GCA_964454185.1 uncultured Alteromonas sp. | reverse complement strand
AAAAGGGAAACACACACATGAACTTCAAAGCAAAACTCAGCCGCGTTGCTATCGCTGTTGCTGTTTCTGCAGGCCTAGCTGGTACAGTTATGGCGCAGACAACAACGTCAGCAATCCGAGGCAACGTTGTTAGTGAAGCGGGTTCTAATCTTGCTGGTGCACTTGTTACCATCAAGCACGAACCATCAGGTACAATTTCAACGGCAACAACGAACGATAATGGTACTTTCTCAGCACGTGGCCTTCGTGTTGGTGGTCCTTACACAGTAACTATCACTGGCGATGGTTTTGTCCCTACTAAGATTGAAGATGTTTATCTTTCATTAGACCAAGCGTTCTCATTGCCTGTAACAGTAGAATCTGCACGTAATACAGAAGTTATTGTTGTAACAGGTAGCAGCGCAGGTACTGGCTATACTAACGAAGGTTTGAGCACGAGCTTAGGTCTGAAAGCACTTAACCAAGTTGTTTCAATTGACCGTGACATCACTGATGCGGCACAACTTGATCCGTTTGCGTCTGTTAATGTTCAAAGCGGCGGTAACAAAGAGCTGAGCATTGCTGGTGCAAACAACAGATTTAACTCATTAACTGTTGATGGTGTTGCACTAAACGACCGTTTTGGTTTGAATGCAAACGGCTACCCTACACAGCGTTCACCAATCTCTTATGATGCAATCGAATCACTATCTATTCAGACTGCACCGTTTGATGTTGAGTACAACGGTTTTACCGGCGGTACTATCAATGCAGTAACGAAGTCAGGTACTAACGAATTCCACGGCTCTGTGTCGTATATCTATACTGACGACTCATTGATGGGTGACAAGAACGGCGACGAAGAGTTTAACTTCGACTTTGAAGAGAAAACGTTCGTAGCGACACTTGGCGGTCCAATCATCAAAGACAAGCTGTTTTTCTTTGTTGCATACGACAAATTTGATTCTGTAGCCCCTTTGAACAATGGTCCAGCGGGCTCAGGTGCAGTTAACGAATTCCCTAACATCACATTGGAAGACGTTGCACAAGTGCGTCAAATTGTTTCTGATGTATGGGGCTTCGATGTTGGTGATTTCCAAAAAGATGATGTACAAGACGAAAAAATCCTTGCGAACATCGACTGGAACATCAACTCTGATCACCGTGCAAAGTTCACTTATTTACGTACAGACGGCAACACAATAAATGAACAAAACGGCAATAACTTCCTAACTCAGGATGACAGAATTTCACCATCATCAGCGTGGTATGACCGTTCTGAAAAAGTAGAAAGCTACATTGCGCACGTGTTCTCTGACTGGACTTCAAACTTCTCTACTCAATTTAAGATTGCAAGTACGACTCAAGAGACAGGTCAAAACTCACTAAACGGTGCAGAGTTCCCTAACTTCGCTGTTTTCCTACGTGAAGTAGATGGCGACGAGAACTACCTAACAATTGGTCCAGACCGTTTCCGCCACGGTAACTCACTAGACCAAGAGTTCTTCCAATTTAAACTAGTGGGTATTTACACTACTGGTGATCATATCCTTAAACTAGGTTATGAGCGCGAAGAAGTTGATGTAGACAACTTGTTTGCTCAAAACTCAGAAGGTTCATACTTGTTTGATAGTATCGAAGACTTAGCCAATGCACAGGCTTCGGCGCTACTTTATAACAACGCTGTTTCAAACAATGAAAACGACCTTCGTGCAATCTGGGGTTATAACTATAACTCACTTTATTTCCAAGATTCATGGGAAGCATCAGCTGAACTAACCATTGACGCTGGTATCCGTTATGACTGGTATGAGTCAGAAGGCTCTATCCGTGAAAACCAGAACTTCGTTGACCGTTATGGTTTCACAAACACTACTGACATCGATGGCCTAGACGTAATTCTTCCACGTGTGTCTTTCCAATGGTATGCATCTGATTATACTACGGTACGTGGTGGCATCGGTCGTTTCTCTGGTGGTGCGCCAAGTGTTTGGGTATCTAACAGCTACTCAAATGACGGTGTAATTTCTGATGATTACGAAGACTTTGGTTCTGGTCAAACGTACCAAGTACCAACTACACCTGATGCCGCAACAGGTCAGTACATTCCTCAGAATATCCTAGACTTGTTAGCAAATACTGCTCCAGACGGCACAGTAAATGCGCTAGCACCTGACTTTGAAATTCCAACCACATGGAAAGTAAGCTTGGGTGTAGCTCATGAGCCAGAAATTGAGATGCTTGAAGGCTGGTTGTTCTCTGCTGACGTTCTATACAACAAGCTAGAGAATGCAACGTATTGGTACGACCAACGTTGTGAAAACCCAGTTGGTACAGCGCCTGATGGTCGTGGTGTTTATGATTGTAGTGAAGGTCCAGAAGCCATCGTTACCGGTTCTGTAGACGAAGGTGACTCAATCCTTTACGCATTGTCTGCATCAAAAGCTTGGGAAACGTCTTATGGTTCATTCGATTTCTTCACAAGCTATACTTATGCTGACGTAGAAGATGTTGGTTACGGTACATCAGCTACTGCAACATCTAACTATTCAGACTTTGCAGCATTTGATCGCCAGCAGCCTCGTGCAGGTACGTCTAACTTCCAGACTGAGCACTTGTGGAAAATGCGCTTTAACTGGAGCAAAGAGCTTATCGACGGTTATGAAACTAGATTCTCTATGTTTGCAGAGCGTCGCTCAGGTCAACCATACAGCTACACATTCGACGAAAACAACGCGTGTGTGCTAGATGTTGGTGGCGGTCGTTGTGCGCGTGAAGCTCGTAACGATGACGCAGGTCACTTGTTGTACGTTCCAGACGGTATCAATGATCCATTGTTCGCGTCTACGTCATTTGGTGGCGACCTAGCTGCACAACAAGAGTTCATTAACTACATTAATAGCTCTGAGCTTGCACAATACAAAGGCGGTATTGCTGAACGTAACGGCGACAACTCACGTTGGTCAACAATCGTTGATGTACGTATTCAGCAGGAACTTCCAGCGTTCTTCCCAGAGCACAGACTTACTGTTGCATTAGATATCGAAAACATCGGTAACCTTCTTAATGACGACTGGGGTCGCATCGAGCGTACTCGTTACGAGTATGAGCGTGCTGTAGTTTCTGCAAACATCGTTGACGGTCAGTACGAGTACTTCGATCTGAACAGCGACAGCCGTATCAAGAACCTAGAAATTCTTGACCAGTCTGTATGGCAAGTGCAGTTTACTGTTAAGTACGACTTCTAAATCAATGGTGTGAACCAATTGTAGTGTTAGGTGCCACTTTCCTTAATCGGGGGTGGCACTTTTTTGTTTATGGCTTCATTAGTCTTGACAAAAACCTTACTTAATAGTTTTCTGTGTCACTGATAGCCTTAAATGAATAGCTATTAAATTTGGAGTTTTCATGTCATTAGAAAAATTAATAAAAAATGCTGTGGCGTTAACGACGGCATTTGCTTTAGGCTTTTTTTCATCATCATATTGGAAAAAAACTGATTATTCTGAGTTAAGTGAAATTAGTATTTCAGAGAATGAGAAAAAGACTGTACCCAGCACTGAGAACGCTCGGACAGATAATAAAAACGTCAAGAATAGCTTAATTGCAGATAGCAATACTTTTATCCAGCACGAGTGTGCACAAGAACAAGGAGCTTCAACTAACACTATGCTCGGCTCTGATGTTCGTCCCGATGTAAATTTTGAGCGTTATCCTGAGGAAGAAGCCATTGGGATAGAGGTTTTCTCGGATGAAATAGAGACTTTTGTAAGAAACGACCCTGTAATATCAGAAATTAATTTTTCATCGCTTTCGGAGAAGAGAGACTCGTATTGGGCAGTCAACATGGAGTACTTGATAGAGCAACAAGTGAGTTTATATGAGTCTGAGACAGAATTCAGGCTAGCGGGTGTTGTATGCAGGGAGAAAAGTTGTCAAATAATAGGTCACCAAACGAAAGATTTTGCATTACACGCAGTTGTGAAAAAACTGAGTGCATTCGATTGGTTTCAAGGTGGTAGGTTGACAATGTTTGCTAGTGGTGGACAGAGTGATGCAGATAAAGCTACAAATGGAAATATAGCATACGGTTTGTTGCATTTTCCTCCAAGGACATAAATCAATGCGAGCTACACATCCATGATGAAGTATGAAATTCAAAATGAATGACGACGTAACTCGTTTACTTGTAGCTTAACAAGCTGCAAGCATTAACATTTACTTTTGAGGCGATTATATTCAGCAGCGCACTCTTCATCTGTCACATAATTGTGAGCTATGCAGCTTTCGAATGCCTCCCAACTACTGTCACGACATTCTCTCTCATCATCATCTGATTCTTCTCCCCACGGATCAGAACTAAAATGGCAATACGTAGTTCCTTCCGAGTTTACTGTAATGCACCCAGCCTCTGCTCGATTAAACCCAATACTAATGCTTCCCAAAATGCTGCTAGCAATAGAAGTGCTGTTATCTTGTCCATTTGGAACAAACTGGATTTGGCCTGTTGTTAAGAAGGTAATTGCCAATACAGTAGTAATTTTGTTAAGTTTCATGATAATCCTTATAATATTTCCCTAAAATGATCGAGTCTAGCTCAGACCAAAGGTCAACTAGTTTTGCCAAGCCGAACAGTTCTTCATTGCTTGGTACTTTAACATCCAATTTTTGTACTATCTTTAGTTTGAAAAGCCTCCTTAGTAGTTTTGAAACATTTTCTGGTTGTAGTAATGTCAGTTTAGAAATGGTCAAAGTTGAAGCGTATCCGTAATGGACCAATACATCTAAGACCATGAGTTCATTTAAAGATAGCTGATTATTATTTACTATTTCATTGTGCATTGTGTCGTACGCTAAACACTTTGCCATGATTTCTCTGGTAACCTCGTAAGACCAATCAATAGCATTCTTCCAAAAAATATCTGTTTCCACGATTACTCGATTTTTGCGGCGATATTCTTCATGACAAATTCGGTAAACCAAGTTGTCAGTGTGCAAACGATAAAGAACTGGATGAACGAAAATAATTTCTTTTTTCTCTTTTAGTTTTTCATATAGCGCTCTAGATATTCTTCCATTCGCATCCCTGAAGGGGTGTATTGTAAGCAACTCCAAATAAGCGCTCTCGGCGACCATACGCTCACTGGAATTGAGATTTACTATGAAGTTTTTGAGAAGCTTTGGAATATTTTTATGTGGTGGGGTATTGTAGCTACAGTTTTCTTCCGAAGTACCGCCGATCCGAACCGAAACTTTTCTAAGGCCTCTTAGTGGGGGGGCAACTAAGAGGGCTTGTGAGCTAATCAATAGCGATTCATTTATCGTATTGTTGTCAAATATAAGTTGTTTAGCTTTGTTGTAACAAGACATATCACTTAAAAGCCTTGTCAAAGTCTTGTTGACAAAAAAGCCTTGTTGGCATAACGATAGGTCAAGTCGAGTTGCGCGTATTCCCTCTCTAAGTGCTACCCCACCGCATAAATAGCGGCTAAAAAAGTCCCCACCCAAGAACTGTATACCGTCGGAAAATAAATTCATCTATCTGCATTGCTCATCCTTGATATGAATTAATACTTTATACGTTTTCAAATAAGTCTTCAACACACTGACGAAGCTCTTATATGTTCCACAAATCAGCTGGTGCAATAAAAATAGAATCGTTACCTGCAATAGTTCCTAATATACCTTCTTTCTTGCTCGGTGAGTCGAGAAGGCGTGCTATAAACTGTTGCTGTACGCTCCAGACGGCATCAATGATCCATTGTTCGCGTCTACATCATTTGGTGGCGACCTAGCTGCACAACAAGAGTTCATCAACTACATTAATAGCTCTGAACTTGCACAATACAAAGGCGGCATCGCTGAGCGTAATGGCGACAATTCACGTTGGTCAACAATTGTTGATGTACGTATCCAGCAGCAACTTCCAGCGTTCTACCCAGAACATAGACTTACCGTGCGCTTCGATATCGAAAACTTCGGTAACCTACTAAACAATGACTGGGGCCGTATCGAGCGTACTAGCTACGAGTATGAGCGTGCTGTAGTTTCAGCAAACATCGTTGACGGTCAGTACGAGTACTTCGATCTGAACAGCGACAGCCGTATCAAGAACCTAGAAATTCTTGACCAGTCTGTATGGCAAGTGCAGTTTACTGTTAAGTACGACTTCTAAATCAATGGTGTGAACCAATTGTAGTGTTAGGTGCCACTTTCCTTAATCGGGGGTGGCACTTTTTTATGCCCAAAATTCAATAACTCCGTTTCCCTTTCATTAAGATTTTCCCCAAAACTGATCTAACGTCTCTTTTTATGCGAACCAACTTGCACAAGATTTAAATAACCAAGCAAGGAGGAAAAATGTCAAAGCATGTATTAATGGTAATGACATCACACGAGCTAATGGGTGATACGGGTAAGAAAACCGGTATGTGGTTAGAGGAATTTGCCGCGCCGTATTATGCATTTAAAGATGCTGGCTATACCTTAACGTTAGCATCGCCTTTGGGTGGCCAGGTGCCTATTGACCCCAACAGTCTTGCGGTTGACGCCATGACGGATGATGCTATCCGTTACACTAAAGATGAAGCAGCACGCAGCGCTGTAGGTTCAACAATCAAACTAGAAGATGTGAGAGCCGACGAGTTCGATGCGGTGTTTTATCCGGGCGGACACGGTCCACTTTGGGACTTATCGGACAACACACATTCAATAAAGCTAATTGAAGACACTATTGCAGCCAATAAACCGGTAGGTGCCGTTTGCCACGCGCCTATTGTACTTAAAGATGTCAAAGACCCTGAGGGTAAGTACTTGGTTGATGGGAAAGCGGTAACCGGTTTCTCAAACAGCGAAGAAGCTGCAATGGAGCTTACCGAAGTAGTGCCGTACTTAGTTGAAGATGAGTTAGTTAAAAAAGGCGGTAAGTATGCAAGTGCCGATGATTTTGCTGTGAAAGTGTGTAGTGATGGACTGTTGGTGACCGCGCAAAACCCGCCATCATCTCGTCCTGCTGCTGACGCGCTCATTAATTTATTGTCGTAGCGTTACGATTAGACGCAAAAAGCCGCGAACCTTAGATAAGGCTTCGCGGCTTTTTGCTATTCGACAGGTACATCTAAACGTTTTCGAATAAGTCCTCTACACGCTGACGAAGCTCTTCTATGTTCGATACATCAGCCGGTGCAATAAAAATAGTATCGTCACCTGCAATAGTGCCTAATACGCCGTCTTTTTTGCTTAGAGAGTCTAGAAGACGTGCAATTAACTGTGCTGCGCCAGGACTTGTTCTAATGATAACCATCACGTTGTTATGAACAATATCTAGTACCAACTGTTTTAGCGGGCTTTTTGCCGTAGGCATACCGAGTTCTGGCGGTAAGCAATACACCATGTCACCACGGGCATTACGTGTGCGTACCGCACCGAACTTACTTAGCATGCGAGAAATCTTTGACTGGCTAATATTGTCAAAACCTTGTGCCTTTAAAGCATCAACAATTTCGCCTTGTGAACCGTAACTTTCCGCTTTAAGTATTTCTTTGAAAGCTTTAATCAGTTGCTCTTGTTTTGCGTTAGCCA
>CAYVST010000143.1:0-7593 GCA_964454185.1 uncultured Alteromonas sp. | reverse complement strand
ACGTAAGATAGAAAATCCAGCTTAATGAGTAGACTTCTTGCGTTTCGTACATCACTTCTTCCACCGTTACACATTGCTTATTTGAGAATGGTGTGAGACGCCTTTAGCATAAAGGCTTTCAGCTATTTTGGCATGTTCTCAGGGAAAAACAGCGAGAAGTTGAGAAAAACGTACAAGATGTGATTGAAATTCTCAACGCTTTACAATGAAACTGTGATTGTTTGAAAGCCAATGTCGTGTGCGTTTTTAACCGCAGCATCTATCGTTTTGAACACACGAGGCTCACCTTTTGTTCGTTGCCCACTAATATGATATTGCTTTGACTTGTCTTTAGCATCAAACACAACTGTATAGCCAGTATTCATCATTGCCTTTATCACTGTGTTGTTTAACAAAAAACTATCATACTTTTACAACCCACAATTCTATGCTTTCAGGCAACAGACTAATCCGCTAATGACCTAATCAATCATACTACTTGTTGCGGCCTGATGACTAGGCGAGTAATACGGTACAAAAAAGAACCATACTGAACGACTCAAGACGTAAAGCAGCCGTTGTGACCCTTCCCATGAAAACACAGAATATGTTTTTTTATCGGAAGCGAGTGTTACTATGAATTCTTAGTAATAAACTCTCAAAGGAGTCTAAATGACACTTGTAATTGCTGGTCATAGTTCAGGAGGTTTTGAAGAAGGGGTTTATTTTGCATCAGACTCTCATATCACGCAGAACAATAATGTTTTAGTTAAAGGCTTTAAAAAAGTAATTGAGATACCAATTCGTGTTAAGGGGTTAAACTTCTGTGGTGAGTGGTTTAATGGTTACCTAGGCAACAGATATCAAGGTGCTTGCAGTGTTGCTTTTGCTGGAAGTTCTTTAGTTGCTCAGCATCTGATTAATTCGATGAAGAACCATTTAACAGAGCTATTTCCCACTTATTACAATGGCAGTTATCAAATAGTCATGTCTTGTGAAACTAATAAGCACTTAAGACAAACTGATTATGACGATTCTATGTTTTTAGATAGTCAGTTAGACATAATCTTGACTGCTGAGTATGTATCTCAAGTAATTTGCCATTCTATTGAAGCAGTATTAAAAAAAGCTAGAGAACATTGCTCTATGAGTCGGTTGTTTACTGCTTATCAGGCAGAGTTTATTTTAGGTGTGCAATGTCCTCAAACTAGAGAGTATCATTTATATCAATATGAAATTGTTCCAGACCAAGAGTTAGGAGCTAAAGTTGAGGTTGCTAGAGTAAATCAAAATGAACTGGCAGTAATTGGCGCAAAGAAATTTAAAGAGGATGCTCTAGCTGAATTAGCGCAATGTGAAGGTGAAGAAAAACCCTCAGAAAGAATATTTCGTTTTCTTAATAGTGTAATTGAGAGTGAAACTAGTATTGGAAACAACGGAATAGGTAAACCAAGTAGTTTGTATAATTTACAAGGTAATATTTTGACTAGAATTGGATTTGATCAAGGCGTTAACGCCACTTAAAGTTTGCCATGTCAAAGAAGAAAAAAGTGAATGATGGAAAGCAAGGCTTAGTTGTAGGCACGACAACTGATAGGTATCGGCTTGTTGATAACCGATTGATGAAACCTGTCTGCCATCAATCATATGAAAGCGGAGCACTGAAAGGCAGTATGCTCATTCAGGATATTGACAAGGTATCCCTGAACAAAAAAAGCAATATCACTTACTTCGTACCAAACAATATAGCGCTGCTTCTTTCTGTGAGTAATAAGTCACTACAAGAAGCAAAGAAAATACACTCGAAGTATTTTTCTAATAAAGAAATAGAACTCGACTTAGATAAAATGACTGGGGATCGAAAGGAGATGATGAATAATGCATCTTCTTTAGTTTGCGATTACCTTGAAAGCATCCAAACATCGATAGTATTCGGTTACACCGCATTAGAAGCATTCGTGAATTTGAGCATTCCTGATGATTACGAATACACCGTGGAAAAAAATAGTAAAGGTATATCTGAAACCTATGATAAAAAAGCGATTGAGCGCTGGTTGCCACTTAGAACTAAAGTGAAGTCAATCCTTACAGGAATCTATAATACAAAGAAAATTGAGTCTCATAAGTGGTGGGGGAGTTTTCTAAATTTAGAATCATATAGGAATGAGATTATTCATCAAAAGAGTATTTCTCATACCGAGTTCTACAAGGTCTACTTTAAACAAAGTATCTTCAGCGTATGCAGCTCACCAGTTGAGCTAATTACCTTCTTTCATGACTCACTCGCCGAAGAGAATAAAACAAACCCACTATGGCCTTGGCTAGAAGGTTTGGAAACGCTGCCCATAAATAGAGAGTATGATTCAAGTAAATTTGAAGTTATTGGTAATATGTATGAAGGCATCAAGAAATAGCTTTAACAAGCGCATGTTGTCGAGCTGGTTTTTCGCTGTGCTCCAAAGCAGCCGCAAATGCGGGTGTTGAATGTCCGCTGTTTGTCTGAACACGACCTTTAGAATTGCCATTGAGCACCTTCGAAAATAGGCCGTCTGCATTACGTACGCAGCAGATCCTGATTTTCATCAGGACGACGGATTGAAGGACGTACACAGGGGCCGTTCAGTACTATACTTATCTGTAGCGTAATTCGCGCTTAGTTACCAGCTTTACAATAAAAAGTAAAAAAGCTTTTTAGAAAGCAGTGGTTGAGTAAATTTATAACGATAAAACTTTTTGTTGAAAGCGACCGAATGAGTCGATAGATGAGTCATACCATGAAGATAGCAAACCTTGAGA
Organism: uncultured Alteromonas sp.; assembly: GCA_964454185.1. Taxonomy (GTDB): domain Bacteria; phylum Pseudomonadota; class Gammaproteobacteria; order Enterobacterales; family Alteromonadaceae; genus Alteromonas. The sequence continues at coordinate 4,818 of CAYVST010000143.1, read as the reverse complement.
AGTCTTTATTTCAACTTGAACACATCTCGGTGGTTGGACGTCTTTTTCACGTTCCGTGCACCCGGATAGGGTGTGTCTACTCATTTCTACTCTATAGTCAAACAAGTCATCACTTTCGTTTTCTCCTGATGATTTTATCACAGCGTAATGCGGTACTTCTTCGGCGATCCGTTTTGAATACTCGAGCAAACGAGGATGTGCGGGAACAATTAGATAACCAGTCTCGACAGGTGCATATTGATTTCTTAAAACCCGCCCTAACACCTGCCTGAAATAAAGCTCTGTAGTGACCAGAGATAAATAACAACAAACTCTTAAGCGAGGTATGTTGGTTCCTTCGCTAATCATGCCAATTGATATAATCCATTTTTGACAACTTCTTTTAAATTGCCTAATGAGGCTTTCTGGATCATCTTCCTGATATGTTACAACTTCACTGGATTCGCCTAACTCAGCCAATAAGAGTTGAATTTGTCCTGCATGAGACACTGATCCAGCGACAATTAATCCTCCAGCATCTGGGGAAATCTGGCGTTCTTTATTTAATTGTATTATTCCATGCTTCAATACCTCGCGGATTATCTCATTGTGAGTAATAATTTCGAAATACGATAATCCGCTTTTTAGAAGAAAGTCTGCAATCGACGTAAAAGAACGCTTATTTTTATTTTCGGCAACGTTTATGAGCTCATTGTCGAGTAGAGTGATATGTGGCGAGCGGCACACGCCATCTTTTATCGCTTGAATTAAGTCATATCGATAATCGACCAATAATCTATTATCCCTGCTCACATAATTGGCCAAAGCAATAGGAATAGCGTCACTTCTCCATGGCGTACCAGTTAACGCCATCGTGTAGCGTGCTTTTCCTTGTATATTCATTAGGACTTGTTCTCCCCATGCATTTGCGTTTTGAGTATCGTCACCGGCACAATGATGAATTTCATCAAGAATCACAAATACATTGAAGGTTTCGAGCAATTTCCAAAACTGAGTATCTAGATACCTCATACTTTGATAAGTGAGTGATGAGCCACTTGCACCAAGTCCACCACAGAAACGTCTCTTAGTTATAGCTTCAAGTTCAACCTTAAAGTCATTTGCGACCACAGTTGATGGCGAGAAACACAATACCAACTCGACCTTGCCTGTTTTTATTAGAATATCTGCGAGTGTAGATGCCATAACGGTTTTACCCGCACCAGGTGTCGCTAGACATAAAAAGTGAGAGTATGAAGCTTCAAATTTTTCTAGGGCAGCTTCGATAGCTTCTCGCTGCCAATTTCTTAATTCAATCATAGACGCGCTTCATACTGAGCCAGTAGGCGTTCGAAGCCTTTTACCTTTCCTAGCATCACCTTTGTTTGCTCTCGCGTTTGTTGATATTGGGACTTGATATCGTCTGCTAACTCAGGCATTTCGTTTACCCATTCAGTATAAGCTTCGGTTTCACCAATATTTGTCAACATTTCAGCCTTGTATGACCTTATTTTTTCTTTCAGTTTACTTATGATGTGCTCATAACTTTTACTTTCTAATGGGGGATGTTCTTGCGCTTTATCAGTAGTTTTCCCATAGCCTGACCAACCGAAAACTATGGCTTTTTGATTGTTTGTCGTTAATGTTTTGATGACTCCTTGCCTTTCGAGTGCTTTGAGGTGGCGATAAACGAACTGTGTGGCGTTTTTCTTTTTGTCAAACAACGTTGCGTGAATCTGTAAAAGATGTCTCGTGACATCTGTAACTGTAAATGTTTCCAATGATGTTGAGCGAATAAAACTCGTTATATCAATGTCATACTGCTTCTTTGGCATTGAGATATGTCTCTTATAAAAATGTTCGTCTCGAATTTCGCGACAGTCTACTTCGTCTCTATCATCGAGACAATGAAAACATCAGTTTATTCACCTCACTACGACAAACTTAGGCTGTGGTTAAAAGCACATCGTGAGGAACAATCTCTTTCTTTACGAGATGTCTCGGAAAAATGGGGCAAGCATCACTCAATTTTAGGAAAGATTGAACAAGCAAGACGAAAAATAGAGCTCGTGGAATTTATTGAGTTGTGCCAAATTCTTGAGGTGGACCCGCTAGAGGGGCTTTCAGTCATAATGAAGTCGATGAATAAGAATCACAAAACTTCGAAGCCATGAACGTTCCTGCTACCAATTAACATTTCATAGCTCGGTAGCTATGATTTCTTAACCTTCCGCTCATCAGTATGCTGACGTTTGATAGAAGTTTTATGTTCATATCCACCGTGCAGATATGCAATTTCTTATTAAAGAATTAAGTGCTTAGATGACTATTTGGAAAAGGGCTGGTTACCGATTGATAAAGAACACGTATTAGACTACTTATTTCATGTATACACTACCTATTAGAGGTGATGTTGCTTCATTTCGAAGGGTGCTCTGAAATCAGTTTTGTTTGTTGAATTAATCGCTCAATAATTTTAATGCTAAGAGGTTCAAGCGAATTAACTAGTATATTTGGGGACTTATTAGTCTCAACGAGTAGCTGTCGACCATTGTCGTGTGCTCTTGGTGCATTTACTCCTGCTACCTATCTATCTTCAAACTGCAAGGTTGAGTCTAAAAATGTTCATCAGAGGATATAATGTCGTTTGCTAATAACGCCTCTTCGATTGCTGACAGCAACGATGATTCATTATTCATACTTCCATTTGCTCTAATATGGTCGAGAATACGAAGGGCCGCGATTTTAGATTTAGTAGGTAGCATCGAACGCTCTCTACTTGGCTCGTTGATGTCCCTATTCTTAATTAAGTCATCAGACTCTTTTTTTAACCGCTGAGCTTCTTCTTTAGTACTTGCAACAACATCAAAAATATTATCGAATTTAAGGTTAGCTTCTATTTCAGGCTGACCTTCTCTTTCTCTTACCAGTTCCAATAACTCAGTATCCTCTTCGAGGTTCTCGGAAGCGTGCTCGACATAATCACAATCTACAGAGCCAAACTCAAGGCCAACTGGACCTCCGAGCGCCCCGTGTAGCCCTCTTTTTTTGCACCAAGCGATGGCTATTCTATCCATGATATCTGCCGGAATATCGACAGACAATTGAGAAAAAGTATCATCACCAGTATGCCCTTGGGTAACATTAAAAGAATTAGGAAAGTCGATAATAAGTTGTGCCGGATTTGCATTGTCACTTGGGTTGATATCACTGCCTTCAGCAGGAAACTCCTGGTGTAAGCTATGGTCCTCTCCACTAAAAATCCAGTCGGTTCTAGCCATCATAAATCCTATTCAAAATTGCGATTGGCAAGCAATCGTAGTGTGCATTCAGTCTTCGCAAGTTTAAGTATATATGAATGCGTGACGTCGATAAACGGCGGACGATACGCGAGTTATATATCCTTTTCAAAGGTGATACTAGTCGCTATCCTTGGCATTATTTGGGAGTTATTAAAGCTTAAAAGCAATTATGAATAGCAATACACTTATACTCTTTCTGCTGATTTTCTCCATATTGTCATGCGGGTTACCGAATGATGCTCATGCTCAAGTTAAGAAAAGCACATCCGGCATATGTCATGACTCGTCGAGTGCATCTTACAATCGAACCAAGAATTTCGAAGTCTTTAATACTATTGAAGCCTGCCTTGAAAGCGGTGGCCGATTACCTAAATCAAAATCGTCATATCAACAAGCGGAAAAAGAAGCATTAAGGGAAGGCAGAGTTTTTACCTCTGACTATGATAGAGCCGATTGGCCGCATTGGATTGACGATGACAGCGACTGCCAAAATACACGCCATGAAATGTTGATATTAACATCTAACACTCCTGTTGAGTTTAAAACCGATAGAGGTTGTCAAGTCGCTGTCGGCGAATGGTATGACCCTTATTCGGGGGACACATTTACCGATTCTACTGCGCTTGACCTTGACCACATTGTTCCTCTCAAATTTGCGCACGGTCATGGTGGCGATAAATGGTCCCGCGACAAACGTCAGACATTTGCAAATGATTCTGAAAACCTTTTATTAGTCAAAGCATCGCTTAATCGACAAAAAGGTGCCAAAGGTTTAGATGAGTGGTTACCACCAAATCATGCCTACCGGTGTGAATACATAGAGCGGTTTATGGACGTCATCGAAAAATATGGTCTTCTACTTATACCTAACGAGAAAAGAGTCATCAATAGAATGCAGAAAGCCTGTACAGGATTAGCCCATGAAGTATGACGGAAAAGTCAATGCACAAAATTGAACATCTGTGCGCTAGTCCAGTTACGTCATAGAAGAAAGTCAGTTAGATTTATCCGTATCGCTATCACAAATAGGTTTTTGACATGGAATGCACATACACTGATAAAGTAAAGACTATTGTTGCCGACACCTACCTCGCTTATACCTCTGATATAGACGGAGCAGAGGCGTTTAGACGTTTCGTTTCAAGAACAGAGCCTCTTATTGATGTTCGGAGAGACCCAAGGTTTTTAGCGTTTACAGATGAAGAGCTCATTGATGAAATGGTCTTGCTAGAGGAAGATATACTTATTGTAATAAGAGGACATGTGCAGAAAGATTCTCATCTACAGCTTGAATGTAAATAAACCGATGTTTAGTAACGTTGATAGGTATATTAAAGACAAAAGCGCAGAATTTCTTTAAAGGGCCATAAGGATACTCTGTGCAATGGTGTTCTGCCGCGTACGTACTCCGGTCGTTCAGGAATGTTTGGTGCAATCAGCGCTTAACGGGTCAATAGGTCCAAATTTTCACAACATCGCCTACCTGACTAAAAGTTAAACTTGCTAATACTATATGTTGCATTGTTTAATATGATTT
>CAYVST010000142.1:0-7838 GCA_964454185.1 uncultured Alteromonas sp. | reverse complement strand
AGGGCAAAAAAGCAGTGAGTGGTGCTAAGAATTACACCGTCGACGAAATTGAGCAACTAGGCGAGCAATGCTCAATGACAGAGCGTCGCGCTGATGACGCGACCCGTGATGTGGCTGACTGGCTGAAGTGTGAGTTTATGCTCGACCATGTTGGTGACACATTCGAAGGCGTGGTGAGTTCGGTCACTAACTTTGGTTTGTTCATTCGATTAACCGAATACCACATTGATGGGCTGGTTCATATTACATCGCTAGACGATGACTTTTATCACTATGATGAGGTTAAACAGGCGCTTGTTGGAGAATCTGGGCATCGTCAGTTTAGACTGGGCGATACGGTTGAAGTAAAAGTCGCTGCGGTCAACCTTGATGAAAGAAAGATTGATTTATTGCTTGATAAGTCTATGCTGCGCGGCGCTGGCGGTAAGAAAGTGAAAGTGAAGTCTGCAAAGAAAGCATCTGGCAAAGGCAAACGCGATTTTAGCGAGAAGCCAAAAGGCAAAGGTGGTGTAAGACGCAGCGGCACGTCAAAACCGTCAGGAAAGGGTGCCGGAAAAAGCGGTGCCAAAAGTGGTAAAACATTAAAGCTGAATAAAAGAGGTAAGCGTTAAATGGCGCAGCAAGAATGGTTGTATGGTTTGCATGCAATGCAGTCGGTTCTAGAAAAAGAGCCAGAGCGTGTAATGGAACTATTAGTGTTAAAAGGGCGAAACGATGACCGTTTAACGACCATTGTTAATCAGGCTCGCCGTTTTGGTATCTCTATACAGTTTTGTCAGCGTAAAACGCTTGATGACAAGGTGAATGGCGAACAGCACCAAGGTGTGGTAGCTCGAGCAAAGCCCGCTCGTGTGCTTGATGAAGCTGATTTGGATGCTATTTTAGCACGTGAGTCACAGCCACTTATCCTTGTCCTTGACGGTATCACCGACCCGCACAATTTAGGGGCATGTTTGCGCACAGCAGATGGCGCTGGCGTGCATGCTGTTGTAGTACCTAAAGATAAGTCGGCGAGTCTGAACGGAACGGTGAGAAAAGTGGCGTGCGGTGCGGCTGAAGTCATACCGCTGATTCAAATTACCAATTTGGCTAGAACGCTTAAGCATCTTCAAGACAAAGGCTTATGGATAGTAGGTACAGCGGGTGAGACTGATAAAACGCTGTATGACGTCGATTTGAAAGGCCCTACTGCGCTCGTGATGGGGGCAGAAGGCAAAGGTATGCGCAGATTAACCAAAGAAACCTGTGATGAGCTTGTAAAGCTACCCATGGCTGGTAGTGTAACAAGCCTCAATGTCTCGGTAGCAACAGGTGTTTGTCTGTACGAAATAGTTAGACAACGTCAAAGCTAGTATTAATTCACGTCAGCCCGCTTCGGGCTGACGTGTTTGCTTTTCTACATTCCCTATTTCTTTTTTTCCCATCAATTATCACTCTTTTTCTCTCCTTAACTTTGTAGTTTTTCTTAATTATCCATTCTTTTAAGAATCTTTTTATTTTTTCTGGTTTAATGTTTTTTGTTTTAAATGTGATTATTTTATTGATTTTTCGTTGTTTATTTCTATTTTTAAGAAAAACTTAGTGGCTTTTAACATTTTGTTACAATTGTGATTGTTTAATTAATATTAATTATCGGTGTTTATTCCTAATATGAATCTGTCCACAGAGCACAGCGCTCATGGGCTCAATGTGTTATGTCGCTTTTGGGTATTTTTTAATGCGTATCAAAAATACCAACCAGGGTTGAGGCAATATACGTAACTCGTTGATTGGGCTCTTAATATGGACGTGTGTGACCATGCTTGAATGGGGTGGCACACTTTATAGGCAAACGGGGAGGTCGTTGCAGCGCAGTTGCGTCGATCGTCAAGGATGACAATTTCGTATGAGGTAACGGTATACCTGTATGTCATTAATAATAAATGCATTTCAAAAGTACGGACAAAAAAAGTACTGAAATACAACAAGACAGATAAACAGGAAATAATAGTGAACTCCAAATTAAATAAGAAACACACATGTGTGACAGCAGCAGCTCTTGCTGTGTCACTTGGTCTAATGGGTAACTCTGCTATGGCTGCAAGCGAAGGGCTTGTGAAAGTAGAAGAAAAACCTCAAAACCTCCAGTCGGCTTTGGGCAAACGTTTAACACTAGGTATCGACCAAATGGTTGAGCAAGAGCGTTACATTGTTACGTTTAAAGACGAGATGGTGAGTGAAGATGGCCTCAAAGGTCAAGATGGCCAGAAGCTAGCATTTGATATTGTGCGAGCTACTTCAGAGATCGAAAAAGTGGGCGGTGTTATAAACAAAACACTTGAAAAGCACAAAATGGTTGCTGCAACGATGTCAAAAGTTGCACTTAGTAAACTTCGCAACAACCCCAGTGTGCAAAGTGTTGAGAATGACCCTCGTCGTTATCTTAAAGCTCAGACAACGCCTTATGGCTACACGATGGTACAGGCTAACCAGTTTGGCCAATCCGACACACAAGCACGTAAAGTATGTATCATTGATACAGGCTACAACCTAGGGCACCCTGATTTGCCAGATACAAACGGTGGCGTGTCAGGTCAAGCCAATAACAGTGCAGTAGGCAACTGGTATAATGATGGAAATGGTCACGGTACGCATGTTGCTGGAACCATTGGAGCATATGACAACAACGAAGGTGTTATTGGTGTTTATCCTGGCGTAGACATGCATATCATCAAGATTTTCAATGACAATGGTCAGTGGACATTTGCATCTGATCTTATTGATGGCATTAGCCAATGTCAGTCTGCTGGCTCTGATGTTGTCAATATGAGCTTAGGTGGCGGCAGTTCGTCTACAGCAGAGCGCAATGCAATGCAGAGCTTTACCGATGCAGGAATGTTATTGGTTGCTGCTGCTGGTAACGATGGAAACAGTGCTAAGTCTTATCCTGCGTCTTACGATGCGGTAATGTCGGTCGCTGCGGTAGATTCTAATGAAAACCGTGCGAGTTACAGTCAGTACAACGACCAAGTAGAGATTGCGGCGCCAGGCAGTGCAGTTCAATCGACGTATCCTACTAATACTTATGCGTCGCTGAGCGGTACTTCAATGGCAACACCTCATGTTGCTGGTGGTGCTGCATTAGTGTGGAGCTACTTCCCCCAGTGTTCAAATAACCAAATTCGAAATGCGTTAAATGCGACGGCCAAAGACAAAGGCAGCTCTGGTCGAGATAATTTCTATGGTTATGGCTTGATGCAGCTTGCTGATGCATATAACTACCTGAATACCAACGGATGTTCAGGCACCGGTGGTGGCGGTGGTGGATCTGAGCCAGGCGTTGAACCTGTATCAGGTCAGCTTACTGGGTTATCAGGTACACGCCGCAATTGGGATCGTTATACATGGACAATTCCAGAAGGCGTGACACGCATGGTCATTAGCACAGCTGGCGGTTCAGGCGACGCTGATTTGTACGTCAAATTTGGTTCTCAACCAGAGACAAACAGCTACGACTGTCGTCCATATGAAACGGGTAACAACGAAGTGTGTACTTTCGATGCGCCAGCTGCCGGAACATGGCATATCGGTATCCGTGCATATTCAACTTATAGCGGTGTGACATTGTCTTACTCTTATGAGTAATTGTTAGAGCGTCTCCCTTTAAGCCTGCCTCGAGCAGGCTTTTTTTGTTTTAAGGCATGAGAAATTAAAACGAAAACAGCCCTAGAGACTGTAGGGATTTGTCAACAAATGTTAAAGAATGTTCAGGTTTGCAAAGATTGCGTAAACGCCGGAACCAACCCCTTCCACTGAGGCCAGATGACGGTAAGGTGCGTGTTTTTTAGCACGCGTCGATAGATGACTTTTCTTATCAAAACGTATTTAAAACACCGGAAGGATATTCAATTTATGCAAATCGCCATGCCATCTGCTAACCAATCACTCGGTTTCAGAACCATGCTCAGTGTGCTCATTGCACTATTTGGTCTCAGCGCCTGTGGTGGTTCTGATAGCAGCAGTTCAGATTACTCCTACGCCTACGTACAGTTTTATAACGCATCACCTAACGGCGCCAACGTAGAGATGCGCGAAGTCGATGGCGACAGTTTTGGTTTTGCGCAATTTGGCGATACAACCTCTATGTTCTCAATGGAAGACGGCGAAATAGAGCTAGAGTTTATACGCACAGACTCTGACGACCAAGAGGTCTACATTGACGCATTAACCGTCGATTTAAACGAGGGCCACAAAACGCTTGTCATCATGAGCGGCGATTTTGCAAATCCTACCTTTACCACATATGAGTATGAGCGAGAGTCTATGGAAGATCATTTCCGTCTTTTCGCATTATCAGTAACAGCTGATGAATCATCGTACGACTTCTACATGAGTGAATCGGGTGATCCATTTGAAGCTGCCAACTTCTTAGGTACGGTGAATACGTCTAACATGGAAGAGCTTGCGTTTTGGGATGCAGACGATGATAGCGATTTTTTCGATGAGGGTGAGTACACGATTTATCTCACTGAACCAGGCAGCGACACCGTAGTGTTCGAATCTCAAACTCTTAACTTCATCTATGAAACAGAGTACGTAATGACGCTTAGAGATGTTAGTGGCGCAATTCAAGAAGGGCTTGTAGTCGATACCATACTCAATTCATCAACCGTCACTGCATTGACAGACGTCGAGGCAGACTCACAATATCGTATCTATAACTCAACGAATATAGACACTGCCCTGCAAGTGAGTTTTGGTGGCAACACAGATGAAGACGATGTGAGTTTTACATTGGCTGCTGGCGAGCTATCTGAATTTACTGCTATTCGTTACGGTGACTACCGCGTTACCGTCGTTGATCCGACAAACAGCACCGCGTCACTGAGTAATAAGCTTGTAACGCTTAATCAAGGCGAAAGTAAAGCAGTACTTATCTATGATACTGATGGGCAACTTGGTGCCGCGACTTTTGTAGAAAGTGGCCTGCCTCAAGCGTATGACAAGACGGTTAACTTTATAAACTTGGTTAGCGATTTTGAAGATGTAGATTTCTATCTAGTTCGCAATGATGAAACTATTGATACCGCAGAATATGACTTACAAAATTTAGAATTTGGAGAGAGTGCTAGCGAAGTGTTGCCTTCGGACTACTACGAAGTAATTGCAGTGTATGAAGATGATAATGAAGAGCAAATATTGCTTGATAGAACAGCGCTATTTGGTTTTACCGAAGAAGAAAACTACATTGTAACGCTGGAGCCAGCAGACACAGCAACCGGTTATGAAATTAACGTGCTTTATTAAAGAGTTAGTTATTTCTAATACTAATTGATGAGATATTAAACTTTCATCTTCACAATTTTGTCTTAATTTTAAAAGGCTGGCGGCTATGTACGTCGGCCTTTTTTTGTCTAGCTTTAGAGGGTGATTGGTCTTATGAGTATCATTCAAGACTTACAGACTGTCTCGAACGATGTGAGGCTGTCGTTTGAAGAAAAACTTCAAAGCTTGCTAGAAATTGGCATAAAAATTCTTGATTTAGAAACTGGTATTGTTAGCAACATTCAAGGCAAGCGCTATCAAGTCCTTTCGATGCTTAAGGCCGACGGGAGTGCCGCTGGTGGTGAAATATTTGAGTTGTGTGACACCTACTGCGCTGATGTTGTAGCGGCAGACACTGTCGTGGCTTATCACAATATCGAAAGTTCACCAGGAGCATCGCATCCGTGTTTTGGCAAATATCCACTTAAAAGTTATTTGGCATCCCCAATTAATGTAAACGGTGAGTTTTTTGGCACCGTGAGCTTTTCATCAGTTTCGCCGCGTGAAGCCGCCTTCTCAACTATCGAACTCGATTACCTGTTATTGCTTGCCTCGTGGATAGGTAATGAACTCGAAAAACAGCAGGTGATTGATAAGCTAAAAGCGCAAAAGACAATGCTAGAAGAAAGGAATTCTCTGTTAGAACAGATTACCAACTTAGCAGGTGTTGGCACGTGGGAGCTTGATGTGTTGTCCAACACCCTTATCTGGTCGGAGTCGTTAAAAGAGATGTTAAGTGTTGGCGGTGAAAAAGGGGTTCAGCCTGAATACGTAGTAGGGCTAATAAAAGACGACAGTGCTAAAAAACTGTACGTCGAAAGGTTCAAGCGCATTATAAAGTCCGGGGAAGACTTTAACTACGAGTTTCAGGTCGAAACCGACGCAGGCGAGCACAAGTGGTTAGAGAGTAGAGCGCATCCTGTAATGGAAAACGGACGATGCATTAAGATAATCGGCGCAACTATGGACATTACTCAGCAGTATCTTGATAAAGCGAACTTAATGAGAAAAACAGAGATAGCTGAGCAAGCACTAAAAACGCGCAGTGAGTTTCTCGCCAATATGAGTCACGAGATTCGAACACCCATTCACGGCGTTCAGGGGATGCTCGAGGCCCTGGGCACAACCCTGTTAACGGCCCAGCAACAAAAATACTGTGAAGTAGCGATGAAAAGTGCCGACGCACTATTAGGGATAGTGAATGATATTCTGGACTTTTCGAAAATTGATTCGGGCAACATGCCCTTTGAAGACGAAGCAACTGATTTAGCATGTATTATCAATGAACAAATTCCTATGTTTATGCGGTTAGCGAAGCAGAAAAATATTTCATTGACGGTGAACACAAAAGCGATTGATGGGAAGTGTTTTGTGGTTGATAGATTGCGCATCAGCCAAGTGATTATAAATGTGCTTAACAACGCAATTAAGTTTACTGACAGTGGAAATATCAAACTGGAAGCGCGTTGTGTGCATTATGGTGAGGCCCATTACAAAATTAAAATAAGGGTAACAGATACAGGTATAGGTATTAGCAAGCAGCAGCAATCATTTATTTTTTCCCCTTTTGTGCAGGCTGCGAGTTGTACGCAGCGTAGGTTTGGCGGTACTGGCCTTGGACTGACGATAGTCAAGCAGATACTTGCACATTACAGCGGCGATATTAGCGTTCAAAGTGAAATGGGAAAGGGAAGTACGTTTACTATCGATCTAGTGCTAGAGGACGCGTTGGCGGCTTGTGTTAATCCAACAAGCGTACAAGAAAACAATGATACTAACACATGCAAAAACCACACAGAATTCGATAAAGCGTTGGTTGTAGAAGACAACGAGATTAATCAACTTGTTATTAGAGAGCAGTTGAAAGTGATAGGTATCGAGGCAGATTACGCGGTAAATGGAAAAGAAGCGTTAGAGAAGGTGGAGTTAACACTAAGCGCAAATAGTGCTTATTCACTTATTTTGATGGATTGCAATATGCCTATAATGGACGGGTTGGAGGCAACGAGGCAAATCCGCAAAATAGGTGGGGATGCGCAAACTATTCCTATCATCGCATTAACCGCAAATGCGCTAAAAGATGATAAAGAAAGATGCTTGAATTCTGGAATGGATGACTTCATATCTAAACCTGTTAGCGCGAGTCAATTAAAAACGTGTATTTATAAACACTTGACTAAACGCGCTAAAACAACAGAAAACAGGTTAAAAAGTCCTGCCTGATAACCTTTAACGTGGTTATTGGCCCTGGCTTTTAGCTAGGGCTTTTTTATTGCCCGTGTAGTTTAAAAATAATTCAATTTACCGCTATCACTTCAAAAAGTTTTCTGTTATTATTTCGCGCCCTTTTTATGGGGGTATGTACATAAAAGCAACGATATCCAGTTGTTTTTAGCAGCACTAACGACTCGGGAGAGTCTTAATTTAAGAGCGGAGCACTAACATGATCCAAATGCAAACTAACCTGGACGTTGCAGACAACAGCGGCGCTCGCAGGGTTCAGTGTATTAAGGTTCTTGGTGGCTCGCATCGCC
>CAYVST010000141.1:0-7971 GCA_964454185.1 uncultured Alteromonas sp. | reverse complement strand
CTACCGCCGAACCAGAGGATGAACCACCGGGAATATGTGACGGTGCAGCCGGATTGATAAGTGGCTCATAGTGCTTGTTTTGGCCATGAAGGCTATAGGCAAGCTCATCAGTAATGGTTTTACCTTTAAAATGAGCGCCAGCATTAAGTAGCGTCGACACCGTTTCATTCGTTACATCGGGAGCAACATGCGTAGCTAACCAGTCTGGGTTTCCTGCCGCTGTTGGGAGCCCTTTCATATGAAAGAGGTCTTTTACCGCAAGCCCCAACCCCATAAGCGCAGGCTCAGTTTGATATGTTGGCTCGATTTGGATAAACGATTCGTATGCCTTGCTCGGCATATCTACAAATGGTGTACTCACAGCGCTAATGATTTTTTGTTTTTGTTGTTATCATGAAACAATTGTTTCAGTTAAAAGTCAAGAGAAACGTTTGTTACTTTTATGGGCGATATATGCCTCATCGCCATCATGCAACTCATTGCTCGTATCAATATGTTATGGATTAGACCTGTGGGTGGGCGTTTCGCTTAAAAACCTTCTGGATGGTTTTCAAGAAAGGCAATTTCTTCGGAAGTTGAATCTCGGCCGAGCAGTTCGTTTCTGTGTGGGTATCGGCCAAATGTTTCAATAACTTGTTGGTGACGTTTGGCGAAAGTGAATTGTTGTTCAAGGCCTTCTTGTGAAAAGAGCTCTAGTGCAATTTCGTGTATGAAAAGAGACTCGCTATGCATAAACGGCATATATAAAAATGCCCGCTGTTGTGTGGTAAGAACCTTGTCAGCTTCCACGCTGAGCGCTTCTTGGGCAAGTGCGAGGGCCATGCCATCGGCACTAAAAGCCAGAGGACTGTCGCGATAAATATTTCTGGAGAATTGATCTAGCAGAATGATTTCTGCTAGGCGTCCCATCGGGGTTGCGCGCCACGGCCAAAGTTCCCCTCGTGATGCCGCGTCACGAAGTTTCCAAAAGCGCGTTTTGATGGTTTGATCTAGGGTGTTGTCTTGAGCAAACCACTGGGCAGGTTCTAGCTCACTGAACCAAAACTCGATTACCCCGTTTGCTTCTTCCATGACAAACTGCGTTTTATCCATTTTAACTCCATTGATTTCAGACGACACTATCTTCAAAAAGTATCGTTTCCGCACAACATTGTGGTGTATCGACCAGATGCGCGCAATCTTTAAACAAAGTTGGCTTTTATCGTTTTGGACTCTCTAGTTCATCCATTTGAATGTAAATGTCGGTGATTGCCTCAACGCGTTCACTTGCTGCATTGCCAAGTGCATCATATGTAAGATTGCATAACGATGCTACCAAGCTCATTGGTGCACAATAGCTATCAAAGGGGGAGTCACTGCCGATGTGTGCAACCAATAAATGATTGACGTCGCTGCGATACGCTTGTCCAGTTGGGTCAGTAATAAGTACCGTACGACAGTGTTTTATATTGTCCAATACGTACTTAAATTGACGTGTTCTTCGTCTAAATCCGAAAAGTATCACTACGTCATCTTTTGACAGATCAATGATATCTTCACTTAGGGTTTGACCTGGCTGTGGTAAAACACGAACAGAAGGCCTAATTTGTTTGAGCTGTTGTCGAAAATGAAGTGCAATTGGGTAGGCATTCCTAAAACCGATTAATGTAACTTGCTTTGCATTGGCTAATAATGCCGCGACCTCTTTAAGTGTATCTAACGCAATGCCCTCAAATGTCAGGCCTAGATTTTTTATTTCACTTTCGTGCTGCGCGACATTACTAGAGGGAGCCACGACAGGTACACCTTGTTCTCTAAGCTGCGCTAGGGCGTCTTTGGCTTGTTGATGTGAGTCAAAGCCCAGCTGTCGAAAAAAACGGCTAACAGTGGCTTTCGAGGTTGCCGTTTTTTCAGCAATCAACGACGTGGATTGACTTAACACTGCAATGGGGTTCTGTTGCAAATAGTGCGCTATTGCTTTTCCTGATGGGGAGAGGGATGCATAATGCTTTTCTATTTGTTGTAGAACGTCGTTGGGGCTCTTTTTTGTCATTTTTACCGCCTTAAATCCATTCACAAGCAGACTTGTGAGCTGGACAATCTAACATCAGGGAATTATTTCATGACTTTCACAAGATATACAAATCTAACTATTTACATCGGTTAGCCTTTTGTTTTACACGCTAGAACACCTATTCCGCTAGAGAAATTTTTTAATGTCTATTTCATATGTAATACAAACCATAGTGATATCTTATGGTTAGCGTATTCTCGCGCTAACGACATTTGGTTATACGGCTAAAGTACTAGTGATACCGCTTCACTCTTATCCATCATGACACTACAATTTAACAAAAGTGTCATTGTTAGGTAATAAAGGGGTGGTTTGTGTTGAGGCTGTGGTCTGAATTGATCATGCTTTTTGTTGTGCTTCCTGTAGGGGTGTTTTATTGGATAAAACATGTTTCAAACTACTTGATGCCCATGCTCGGCATTATCGGGTTATGTTGTTTGGGGGTACTATTAGCTGATAAACAATTCAAACGTATTAAATTATGGCATTGGGATGACTACAAAACGCATTTCATAAGCACCTTAAAGCTATTCGTTCCATGGGCGTTTTTATTGGCGCTGGTCGTCTATTTTCTCAAGCCAGAGTTGTTCTTGCATTGGCCAATGAACGAGCCTTGGATGTGGATTGCTACACTTCTTATCTATCCCGTTGTCTCTGTTATTCCGCAGGAGATTATTTTTCGGACCTATTTTTTCCATCGTTACAAACGGATATTGCCCTCAAAATACGCACGATGGGGCCTTAGTACATTTGTTTTCGGGCTAGCGCATTTGGTATACGGTAACTGGATAGCCGTCGTTGTTTCATGGTGCGGTGGCGCGATTTTTGGTTATCGTTATATGCAAACTAATTCAACGCCAGTGGTCGTCATTGAACATGCCCTTTGGGGGAGTTTCTTATTTACTATTGGGCTGGGTTCGTATTTAGTTGTAGCGCAGTAAAGACGCTCTCGAGTGACAGCGTTACTGAATGTCTGCTGTAAAGCGTCACGCACTATCCCCTGGTTGCTGCCACAGGAGATAAGTTACATCGTTTAAGAAAGCCTTGCCACAATGCAACATGAGAACGAACCGCGCGGCTATAGTTGTCGAAATTTGTTTCGCTTTGCTCTTCAATGTAGTGCTTAAAGTCAGGATGAAATAATGGCTCTTCTAGCCATTTTTGCCACAAAGGCAAAAGCTTATAGTGGTATTGATTTACGAGGCTTCCTACGGGCTGGATTTCTTCAATAAAGAAAAGATAAAACACATTTCTCAATATTTTAGCTTGCTCCGTTGCGCGCCCTTCTGGACAACTCACCGCATTGAGTTTAGGTATCAATGATGCACTGAGTTTATCGAGATTCTCCGTTAATAGTAGCTGTGTTCGCCATAGCGCAGCGGGTAATCGTGCAGAGCGTATTACCTGAAGTTGTGCTTCCAGTTCTCCACTATCGATAGGACTACCGTCTGTTTGGTTGTTTAAGCCTTTGATGCTGTCGATATAAAACAGGCTATTAACACTGGCATTAGCATCTTTACTTTCTGTTGAAAGTAGGTGTTCAGGCGTACTTAAAGCCAATCGAAGCTCCTGACTTGCTTGGATAAAGTTAGCCCAGCTCTTGGCATAGTCAGTGCGCTTTTGTTTATGCCAATCATTTAATGCATCTGCCAGTGACGAGTTAGTGGCGCTAATGGCCGCCTGGCAGCTTGAAAGTACAGACAAGAGTTTACTTTCGTATACCAGTCTTTGAGAGGGGAGTTGGCTTTTCCCAAGCGACGTATTGCGTTGCGCCACAACTTTACCCAGTTCGCAATCTTGAAGCGCATAAAACTCTCTTAGGTTAATACTAAGGGTTTCTATAGGAATCTTAATGTCGGATGATGCGGCGAGCGTTGGTAATGAAGGTGCCGTTGTTTGAGGTAGTTCACTGTCTAGCACGTAGCCAAGGCGCGTTTTATAGTCAACTAAACTGTCGTGCAATGTACGTTTGCCAAAACATCCAGATAACAACACGACACACAAGAGGCAAAGCAGAATGGCTCGTGCTACGTTGCTATAGGTTGTATACATTTAGGTTCCTTTAAGTGAACTATTAAGGCTTAAGCCGATGCGCCGGTATATAAACTACGACCACCATCTACAAAAAGGATCTGTCCGGTAATATAAGATGCATTAATAAGAAACCATAACGTCTCTGCAATATCATCCGGGTTGCCAAGCGTACCCAATGGAATTGTGTCCAATAGCTTTTGTTTCTCTTCTTCGTCCATCGCGCGCTCAGGCCATAAAATGGCTCCGGGGCCGATACCATTGACGCGCACATTTGGTGCAAGTTCAGTCGCTAAAGAGCGGGTGAGCGACGCCAGTCCGTTTTTCGCAATCAAATACACGCTGTGTTGAGGAAGTGGCCTTTCTATATGCATATCAACCATATTGATGATGCAACCCGTTCTCGCTTTAAGTTCATAAGCCAATGCCTGGGACAAAAATAAGGGGCCTTTAACGTTGCTTCCCACAAGTGATGTCCAGTCCGCTTCAGTGATGCTACCTACTGGTGTGGGGTAAAAACTTGAAGCATTATTTACGAGAACATCAATATAGCCCCATATTGCTTTTGCCTCATTGGCTAGCACGTTAATGTTTTCGGTATCGCATAAGTCTGCGCATAAACAAGCCGCAGAACCAACACGCTTAGTGTTTAAGTGCTCAACAAGTGCTTGCGCCTCTTTTCGTGAATGACTGTAGTGAATGATGACGTTGTAGCCATGTTCGTGAAGTTTTCTTGCTACTGCTGCGCCAATGCGCTTCGCTGCACCTGTAATTAGGGCAACGGGAGCTGATGTTCCCATAGAGTTCTCTTGTCTTGCCTGCACCTGTTTCATCTTGTCGCTAAAAAATGATACAGCCGCGAAATGTTAAACAAATAAGAGCAAGTCGAGCGCTTTGACTTGCTCAAAAATGCTCGTTTTTGGGCATTACATTTGTCGTTGTATTTCGCTAACAATCTGTTTGGCTTGAGTAATGTAATGCGCGCCGAATAATAACCCGTGATTTAAAATATGGTAAAGCTGATAAATTGGTTTTCTTAGCGCATAATTTTTTTCTATGGGGGAAGTGGATTGGTATCCTTCAAAGAAGTGTGCTGGGAAGCCACCGAACAGTTCAGCCATTGCAAGGTCGGTTTCCGCGTCGCCTATATAGATGGCTGGGTCGAAAAGCACGGGCCCCTTTTTGCAAAAACCGGCATTTCCCGCCCACAAATCGCCATGAAGTAGCGATGGGTGAGGTTGATGGAGACTCAGAATATGTCTACCTAAATCAACGATACTATCAATGTTGCCG
The DNA here is from genome assembly GCA_964454185.1 of uncultured Alteromonas sp. Classification (GTDB taxonomy): domain Bacteria; phylum Pseudomonadota; class Gammaproteobacteria; order Enterobacterales; family Alteromonadaceae; genus Alteromonas. Next base: position 2,594 of record CAYVST010000141.1, on the reverse strand, counting down.
TCAGCTTGTTGCCATGCCCCGGTTGTAGCCAACCGTTCCAACATACTGCCTATTCGTTTTTCGGCGAAGAAATCTGCCCACGATGCAGTCCTGCCATTAGTTTGTACATTGGCGCCTATGTAATTGTCGTGAGGCCAACCATAACTCGTGTACGCATTTACTAAATGCAGCGACGCCAGTTTTTGCCCCAATGTGAAATAATCATCATGCGATGGTTCTACAAAGCGAATATGGGAAAGTACAAGGTACTCTATGTTGGGGGCACTGTCTTTGGTTATGCCGTGGCAAATGACTTGGGGCACCAGTACCGTCTGAGTTTTGTGTAGCTCATTTAGCCCTTCTGCCTCGTGAGAGAGCTGTTGTGTGTCATCATATCGTCGTGTTTTGACAAAGTAACGTCGAGTGGCGTCTTTGATGATATAGCTTTCATGGGTATCACCACCACTAACGGGGTCAGCGCGTTGGCAGCTAAAAAAAGCATTGGTTGTGTCAGAAATATGTTCGCTAATAAAGTGCCACATATCGTACGCTCCGTCTTTTGCCTATTCCCTTGGACGACGATGAATTTAGTGGGTATTACGTTGTAATAACGTCAACACATCTTCCATAGAGTATGGAATAATTTTTGATAAATGCACAATAGATGAGAATTGTTTGTGTTAAGCAAGTTTCGGCTAATTTCAACTAAACCAATTTTGCTTGTTGAAGTTGGCCAAACACTCGTTATAATCCGTGCTTCGCTTTTGCATAATGTGAGATATTTCAATACGTAGCTGAGCGAATTTAACGCGGCGTGTGTGTTGCACGCTCATACTTTTTTAAAATGCAAGTGGCGCAGAGTGGGCGTCACCACTGTAAAGGAATTAAAATGCCTGTAATTACCCTTCCTGATGGAAGCCAGCGCGCTTTCGATAATCCTGTTTCTGTACTAGACGTTGCAAATGACATTGGCCCTGGTTTAGCCAAAGCAACCATTGCAGGAAAAGTGAACGGCGAGCTTGTTGATGCCGTTGATATGATTGATAGCGATGCGCAACTTCAAATTATTACCGCAAAAGATGAAGACGGTTTAGAAATTCTTCGCCACAGCTGTGCCCACTTGCTAGGGCATGCAATTAAGCAGCTATGGCCAAGCACCAAAATGGCAATTGGTCCTGTTATCGACAATGGTTTCTATTATGACGTCGATATGGAAGAGAGCTTAACTCAGGAAGACTTGCTAAAGCTTGAAAAGCGTATGCTAGAGCTAGCTAAAACTAACTACAACGTTGTAAAAAACAAGGTGAGCTGGCAAGAAGCACGCGATACTTTTGAAGCGCGCGGCGAAACATACAAAATGGAAATCCTTGACGAGAACATCAGTAAGGATGACAAGCCCGCACTTTACCATCACGAAGAATACATCGACATGTGTCGCGGCCCTCACGTGCCAAACATGAAGTTTTGCCATCATTTCAAACTGATGAAAGTGGCCGGTGCATACTGGCGTGGCGACAGTGATAACAAAATGCTACAGCGTATTTACGGCACAGCATGGGCTGATAAAAAGCAGCTTAAGGGCTATCTACAGCGTCTTGAAGAGGCTGAAAAACGCGACCACCGTAAAATTGGTAAAGCACAAGATTTATTCCATTGGCAAGAAGAAGCGCCGGGTATGGTGTTTTGGCACAACGACGGTTGGGCAATTTATAAAGAACTAGAAAATTACGCTCGTGAGCAGCTTGTAAAGTATCATTATGAAGAAGTTCGCGCTCCGCTTATCATGGACGTGAGCATGTGGGAAAAGTCGGGTCACTGGGATAAGTATCAAGAGAATATCTTTGCTACCGAATCGGAAAAGCGTACATATGCTGTTAAGCCAATGAATTGTCCTGGTCACGTTCAAATCTTTAATCAAGGATTGAAGTCTTATCGTGATTTGCCACTTCGTATGGCTGAGTTCGGTGTTGTGCACCGAAATGAGCCATCTGGGTCTTTACACGGTTTGATGCGCGTTAGAAGCTTCACACAAGATGATGCTCATGTATTTTGTACTGAAGACCAAATTTTAGCTGAAGTAACAGCTTGTATCGACATGGTTTACGATACATATAAAACATTTGGTTTCGAGAAAGAAGGTATCGTCGTAAAACTCTCGACGCGTCCAGAAAAACGTATTGGGTCTGATGAAATCTGGGACAAGTCTGAAGCGGCTCTTGCTGACGCACTAACGGCCAATGATATCAACTTTGATTATCAGCCGGGAGAAGGTGCATTCTATGGTCCTAAAATTGAGTTTACACTTTTTGACTGCCTAGAGCGTGCGTGGCAGTGTGGCACAATCCAACTTGATTTCTCTATGCCTGCACGTCTTGGCTCAACGTATGTAGCGGAAGACGGCGAGCGCAAAGTGCCGGTAATGATTCACCGCGCCATCTTGGGGTCGCTTGAGCGTTTCATCGGTATTTTGACTGAAGAATTTGCAGGTTTCTTCCCACTTTGGTTAGCGCCTCAGCAAGTTGTGGTAATGAACATTACCGATAAACAAGCTGATTACGCCACAAATTGTGTAAAAAAACTGCAAGATTTAGGATTTAGAGCAAAGTCTGACTTGC